>JAHRWB010000136.1 GCA_019090385.1 Pseudomonadales bacterium
TCATCAATGGCTGCGCTATATACTCAAATATATCGTTAGCAAAATAGTAAGCAGGTATAAACAAAATAAATATGGATACCAGGCCGCGAAGTATTCGTTGTCGCAATTCCAGTAAGTGCTCAATAAAAGGCTGTCCACTTTCATCTACTAACTGATCGTGGTTTTCGTCAGGTGCTGTATCCTGACTGTTGTGTTCGGAGTTACTGCTCATTTATGTTTTTCAGCGGGCGACGATTCTAAGGTGTTTGTCATCTCGGCATTAGTTGTCGTGTCAAAATTCTTTGCATCTTGTTCCAGCTTGCGTATTTCCTCCATCACGGCTTCATTGTGTAGTTGTTGGCGGATTTCATCCATACCAATTTCTTTTTCAATTTCTGATTTAATTGATGCAAAACTTCGTCTGGCACGGCCCAGCCAAAGGCTAGCAGTGCGCAGTGTCTCTGGAAGTCGTTCCGGGCCAAGTATCAGCAGCGACACGACAGCAATGAGGACGAGCTCGGGAAATCCGATGCTGTCAAACATTGTTGTCCTGTTTGGTTTGTTCTTTTTGCTTGTTTAGTTCACCTTCGATTACTTTGTCGTTAGCGTTGGAATTGCTTTCAACGGATGGTTTGTTTTCATCTTCCTTGACGGCGCTTCTGAAGCCCTTAATAGCTGAACCCAGGTCTGAGCCCAAACTCTTAATTCGCTTAGGTCCGAACAGGAGCAGCACAATGGCAAGTATGATGAGCAGTTCTGGTATTCCCATTCCGAACATATGGTTTCCTCACGTCGATCTTAATTGTAGTAAAATACGCCCAGTATAAACCCTGTGTAGCCTATTTGTGGGAGAATTGCGTCACGGGGAATGATAGAAATACTGCGGTTTTGGGCAAGTACGCTTATAGTTTTAGCCTGAGTTATCGCGATTGGCTTTTTCTGTGTGCCCTGAAACGCCAAAACGCGCTTCCAGTTCCTGTAATACCCATTCTGGATCCTGATTCATGTGTACCATTAAAACCATAGTATGGAACCATAAATCTGCTACTTCGTGGATGAGATGCGGATCTCGTGGCGGGTTCAGGTTTTCTTTATTTAATTGAGCGGCTGATCTGGCGGCATCGATAGTCTCAGTCGATTCTTCCGCAATTTTGGCAAGAATTTTTTCCAGTCCGCCAGAATAAAGTGCAGAGACGTAGGACGATTCTGGTGATGCTTCTTTTCTCTCGCGTAATATTTTTGTTAATTCGTTGATTGTATCCATATCATTGTCCTGGGACTGTTAATCAGTTTGGTGTTAGTCAGAAATACTGATCACCGGATAATTAGTAATAACCCTGCAAGCGCGGCTAGCATACCAATGGTGGTGCCTGAAAGTAGGGCTTGTTGGTCTGCGTTAAAGAGCATGTAGGCACACCCGAATGCGAGGAATAAGACGCCTGAAATTACCAGCCATCTGGCTCTTGTTGTTTTTTTATCCAGCTTTTTATTCACTTCAATTAATGCTGTATTGCATTTGTTGAGCGCGCTATGAACCTGCTGCAGTTCCCGATCTGCATTTATAAGAAGATCGGGTAATCTCGGAAGGACCTGAAGTAGCTCCGGTGCACGTTTTATCAGGGCTTGAATGGTGTCCAGAGGATTTGAGCGCTTGCGTATCCAGCGCTCTATAAACGGCTTGGCGGTATCCCAGAGATTTAATTCAGGATACAGCTCTCTGCCTACCCCTTCGATATTCAGTAGTGTTTTTTGCAGCAGTACCAGCTGTGGTTGAACCTCCATGTTAAATTCACGTGCAGTCTGGAATAGCGTTAGCAGGAAGTAGCCAAAAGAAATTTCGCTAAGGGGCTTTTCAAAAATTGGCTCGCAGACATTGCGTATTACGGCTTCAAATTCACTCGGGTCGGTATCTTGCGGTACCCAGCCCGATTCAATATGCAATCTGACGACTTCTGTATAGTCCCGGTTAAAAAAGGCCAGCAGGTTCTGGGCCAGATAGCGCTGATCATCTTCTGTCAAACTGCCCATAATCGCACAGTCAATGGCGATATAAGTGGGGTCCTCTGGATTGGTAATGTCTATAAATATGTTGCCCGGATGCATGTCTGCATGAAAAAAATTGTCTTCAAATACCTGTATAAAAAATGTTTCTACACCTCGCTCGGCCAGTAGCTTCATATTTGTGCCATGGCTTTTCAGAACATTTACCTCGCGCACCGGGGTGCCATATACGCGTTCAAGTACCAGTACCTGGGTGCGGGTATATTCCCAATAGACTCTGGGTACATATAAGGTATCTGAATCTGCAAAATTGCGCCTGAGCCTGGTTGTGTTTGTCCCTTCCAGTTTCAGGTTAAGTTCGTTCATGATAGTGAATTCATAGTCAATTATTACCTGGACCAATTGCAGGCGTCTGGCATCGACTGAGTATTTTTCAGCCAGGCGGGCCAGGAAAAGCATAAGTTTAAGATCCTGTTGAATGACCTTTTCTATTCCCGGACGAATGACTTTAATGACGACATCAGTGCCGTCTTTGAGCTGGGCACTGTATACCTGCGCGACAGATGCAGATGCCAGGGCTTTGTCAGTGAATTGTGCGAAAACTGCATCCAGTGTTTGCCCTAAACTTGATTCGATTAATTGAATTGCCTGATCAGAAGGAAAAGGGGGCACTTTGTCTTGCAATAGGGCAAGTTCATCGGCGTAATCATCGGGTAATAAATCCCGGCGAGTCGAAAGAATTTGGCCAAATTTAATGAAAACAGGACCGAGGGCTTCCATGGTCAACCTGAGTCGGCGTGCAAGTGGTTCCTTGGGCTTGGGCAGTAAGCGGGTGGGTGAATAGCGTAAACAGAATCCAAGCAAGCCGGGTATATGGTGGTTTTCATGTATCGAGTCAATCATTTCATCCAGGCGGTAGCGCAGAATCGTTGTTGAAATGCGTGTCAGTCGTCCTAACTGACTCAAGGAGTAGCTCCGGGTTCCGTAGGTTGGGAATTCGATTCATTCTGTAATTTGGTGAGGCGATGGCCTATCTTTTCAGTGCGCTGATACAATTCTTTCAGTTGCTCGGAAAAGGTAAGGTAAACATCGCGCCGCAAATAACGCTCGGCGGCGTGACTATCTATCGTTGATTGCCCGGCATCGATTATGCTGCGGCCTAGCCGATGGCTGGTGGTCAGACCAAAATTAAACACATCGCTTAATAAGCGGGCTGGTTGTTTGCCAATATATTCTTCAAGGGCTGGTGCTAAATCAGGTTTCAGTGTGGTGATAATCGATAGCAGCTCTGATACCAGGACTTCATCTCCATCAACTTCAACCTTGTCTGTTAAATTCCCTGTCATTAATACCTTCGACAATGCCGCGAGTGTGCCTTTGATGCGTGCATTCCACGGGAACTCGTCGTTGTGATAGATATGAATGTTCTCGTTGGCAATAAGTAGGCAGTAAACAATGCTCTGGGCATTGATCTGGATACATTGACCGTCCAGGTCTTTAAGTTTTGATTTTGTGGCAGGGTCCAGCTTAAGAGCGTAGTTGGAGAGTTGTTCTAATAATTGGGAAAGGGCTGTGCCAGCAAAACTGTTCATTAGTTTTGCGCTTTAACCGCGCGATGAATAGAGACAATGCCGTTGAGCAGGTTGTGGTATTTTACAGTTTCAAAGTCTGCATCTTCTATCATTTGTTTGAGGACGGCTTGCCCAGGGTGCATTTTTATGGATTCAACCAGGTAAGTGTAAGATGAAGCATCACCGGTTATCAGTTTTCCGAAAACAGGCCACAAGGACTGAAAACCTGAGTAACCAGCTGCGACGAAGCGGTTTTGTGGTTTAGAAAACTCCAATACCAGAAGTCTGCCACCCGGTTTGAGGATACGCTGCATTTCGTTGAGAGCCTGCTCTTTGTGGGTGACATTGCGTAGCCCGAACCCGATAGTAATGCAGTGAAAACTCTGGTCGGCAAAAGGTAGTTGTTCGGCATTGGCCTGGCAAAATTCAACTTGTGAAATACCTTTGTTTAACAGGCGGTCCCGGCCCACTTCCATCATGGCCGCGTTAATGTCAGCTAAAACGATTTGGCCCGTGCTACCCACAACGGGAGCGAATAAGGCGGAAATGTCTCCTGTACCGCCGGCCAGATCCAGTACACGGTCCCCCGGTCGTATGGAAGACATTTCAATGAGCATACGTTTGAAGATTCGGTGCAGTCCAAACGACATGAGATCATTCATTATGTCGTAGTGGCTGGATACCGAACGGAATACATTTTCTACTCGGTAGTTTTTTTCACTGGCTGGAATTTTTTCATAGCCAAAATCCACGATGTCTGTTTCAGGTTCCTGCACGATATGGCTATTGCTCCTTTTTTATGGGCGCGGATTTATGCGCGCTGGCCTGCTTGTATCGTGGGTAGGCGGCTCGCATTGGCAGCTTTCAGTTTCATTAAGTACTCGTTCCAGTAGTGATCGCTGCGCTCACCTAGGTCTATGAGATAATCCCACGAATATAAACCTGAGTCGTGACCGTCATCAAACACTATTTTTATCGCGTAGTTGCCTGAAAACTCTATTGAGCTGATGTTGACGTGTTTTTTGCCAGTTTGCAGTTTTTGCTGGTCTACACTGTGGCCACGCACCTCTGCTGAGGGAGAATAAACGCGTAGCAACTCGCACGCAATCCTGAACTGTTTGCCGGAGTCGAACTCCAGCTCCAGTTCTCTGGATTTGCGGTGCAGCCTGATATTTTTCGGTTGAGTCTGCATAATATGTTTAGAGGATATATCTGGACAAGTCCTGGTTCCGAACCAGTTTAGCTAGCTGGGTATCAACATACTCAGCATTTATTTCGATTAGCCCTGAAGCATTGTCGCAGTTGTATGAAAGCTCCTCCAGTAATCGCTCCAGAAGTGTATGCAGGCGTCGAGCACCAATGTTTTCGGTAGATTCGTTGACATCCCAGGCCAGTTGGGCGATTCGCTGTACGCCTTCTTCAGTAAATTCTATATCGACCCCTTCTGTTTTGAGCAGAGCAATATATTGCTCTGTCAGGGATGCATTGGGTTCAGTCAGGATGCGCGTGAAATCTTCCGGTGTCAGGGCGGAAAGTTCTACCCGTATTGGCAGCCGGCCCTGTAGCTCGGGAATCAGGTCCGAGGGTTTTGTTAGATGGAAGGCGCCCGAGGCAATAAACAGGATATGGTCGGTTTTGATCATGCCATAGCGTGTAGAAACCGTACACCCTTCAATTAGCGGTAACAGGTCTCTTTGCACACCTTCTCTGGAAACGTCCGCCCCACTTGCTTCGGCTCGCCTGGCTACTTTGTCCAGTTCGTCCAAAAACACGATGCCCGTTTGTTCTACGGCATCGATCGCAGCGGCTTTTAATTCATCTTCATTGACCAGTTTCAGGGCTTCTTCTTCTTGCAGCTTACGGTAGGCATCCTTGACCTTGAGTCGGGCTGTTTTTTTCCGTCCGGGTGAGAGATTGGAAAACATACTTTGCAGCTGATTGGTCATTTCCTCCATTCCGGGGGGTGCCATAATTTCAACGCCAAGCTGTGTGGCGGCTATTTCAAGTTCAATTTCCCGGTCATCCAGTTCGCCTTCACGCAGTTTTTTCCGAAACATCTGCCGTGTATTCGATTCTGGCTCAGGTTTTTCGTCACCTAAGCCAGTATTGCGTGGTTCAGGTAATAGAGCGTCAAGAATTCTCTCTTCCGCAGCATCTTCTGCTTTGGCGCTTACCTGTTCCAGCTGCTCTTCTCTGCGCATTTTTATGGCTGTGTCTGCCAGATCTCGAATAATCGATTCAACATCTCTGCCAACATAACCTACCTCGGTAAATTTTGTGGCTTCTATTTTTATAAAGGGCGCAGTGGCTAACTTGGCCACGCGTCGTGCTATTTCGGTTTTGCCGACACCTGTTGGACCAATCATAAGAATGTTTTTAGGTACAACTTCTTCTTGAAGTACTTCCGGCAATTGCAGTCGCCGCCAGCGGTTTCGAAGTGCTATGGCTACAGCACGTTTTGCTTCATGCTGGCCGACGATATGTTTATCGAGTTCGTGGACGATTTCTCGCGGGGTCATGGCAGACATTATGTGCTCTCCGGCGTTATCGAAAGACTTTCGACAGTGGTATTGTGATTGGTGTATACGCATATATCTGCGGCGATGGCGAGGCTGTTTTCCACGATGGTTTGGGCTGGCAGTTCAGTGTTCTCCAGCAGAGCTCTAGCAGCGGATTGGGCGTACGGTCCGCCTGATCCAATGGCAATGAGTCCCTGCTCGGGCTCAATGACGTCTCCGTTACCACTAATGATGAGTGAGGCTTTGCTGTCGCATACTGCCAAAAGAGCCTCCAGGCGCCTTAAAGCTCGGTCTGAACGCCACTCTTTCGCCAGTTCTACGGCAGCCCGTACGAGGTGGCCCTGGTACTTATCCAGTTGCGCTTCAAAGCGTTCAAACAAAGTAAAAGCATCTGCTGTACCACCCGCGAAGCCAGCCAGAACGGGATGGTTATCCAGACGTCTGACTTTGCGCGCATTGCCTTTCATAATGGTTTGCCCTAAGGAGACCTGGCCATCACCACCGATAACAACCTGGTTGCCACGTCGTACACTGACAATTGTTGTACCTCTAAATTGCTCCAATTGAGTACTCCTATGGGGGTTTTTCAATAATTTAAGTTGTTTCAAACGCTACTGACTGTTTGAGTCTCACCGGAGCATAGTGGGGGCGGCATGCAATGAATTCAACTGGTGACACTATGCATATTACCCGGATAACTGGCGTTTTATCGGTAAGGGGTTGAGGTTTTCTTCTCGCAGCTTGGTTTGGGCGCGATTTAGTGCGGTGCGGTTTGAAAAAGGTCCGACCAGTACTCGGTACCATGCCGAGCCGTTTATAGATGTCCTTTCGGTATGTGCGTTAAGCCCTAGCAACAGGAGTTTTGCTCTTACCCTCGATGCATCATCAGGGTTGCGAAAGGAAACCGCCTGAAGAAGATATTCAGAAGAATGTTCCTCCTGTTCTGGCCTCAATGCCTCATATGTGCCTTTTTGAATGGGCACTTCATCCACCGGCAAACGGTGAAAAAACTCAAACTCAGGTGTCAGGTTTGTTTTATTGTCTGCTCTCTGGGTGAGATTGTTTGTATTGGTATTTTCGCCGGAGATACTTGGTGGCGCGGGGTTTGATCCGGGTATCTGTGCCGGTAAAAACGCTGCGGCCAGGGTACATAAAATCCCCACGATCATACCTGTGCCAAATGTTCCCCATTGAACACCGCTGGGTTGAGATTGTTTACGGCTTTTTTTCTTAGCGCGAGGTTTATGTTGTTTGGCGTAGTCACTGGCCATGATTAAATTATTCTGAGTTTGTTGTTGGGGGATGCATCAGGTCACTTGCCAAGCAGTATAGCGGGCTGGCTCTAATAAAGAACCTTGTTATTGTGGCAGTGAAGGGTGCGTGTCTATCAGTAGGTATTGTAGGGATCGACGTCAATGGACCAGCGTACATTTCCGGCTCGGGATTTTGGTGTGTGCTTGAGGAGGTTTTCGATGTAGTTGTGCAAGTGAGGCCGGTTTTTCGCAATTAATAAACACTGACTTCTAAAACGGTTGGCTTTTTTCCCCAGGGGAGCGGGAGCGGGGCCCAGAACTTCTAAAGCTTTGTCCGGGGACACTTGTCCAACCCAATCCGATAACCACTGTTGTGATGTTAGTTGGTCGTTGGCATCCGCGCGCAACATGGCGATAAAGGAAAAGGGCGGCAAGCTCGCGTTTTCTCGAGCGTTAATTTCTGAATCACAAAATCCACCATAGCCTTTTTCGATTAATGCTCTCAGCAGGGGATTGTCAGGACTATAGGTTTGAATCCAGACTTCACCTGCTTTGTCGGCACGACCTGCTCGGCCTGCTACTTGTACGATAAGTTGAGCGGTATGCTCGGGGGCCCGGAAGTCTGCGCTGAAAAAACCGGCATCTATATTTACTATGGCGACCAAGGTTACGGACGGAAAATGATGGCCTTTGGCCAGCATTTGAGTACCAATCAAAATCGCTGGTCCTGCTTTGTTGATTTGATTCAGCTGTTCTTCAAGTCGGCGGACGTTTCTGGTTGAATCTCGATCGATACGAATAATGGGTACGTCAGGAAACAGGGATTTCATGCCATCTTCACTGCGCTGAGTACCTGTGCCTACGGGAATCAGTCCTGCCCGGTTACATTTTGGGCAGACGTCGGGGATAGCGGAACGAAAATCGCAGTGATGGCATCGCAGGCCGGCGGGCTGGCTATGTAATGTCAGGCGGGCGTCGCACCGTTTGCAGCTGGCAAGCCACGCACAGTGGGTACAAAGATAGCTGGGTGCATACCCTCTGCGATTGACGAACAATAGCACCTGGTTGCTTGCATCCAAATGCCGTCGAATGACACTTTGCAGTTTGTTGCTGAGCCCATCATTTAGCTTGTGTCCGCGGATATCCAGAATTTTTATTTTCGGTGGCAGTGTGCCAGTTGTCCGTAGATTGAGTTTAAGCTCCTGATAGCGATTTCGCTTCGCGTTGTAGAGGGACTCAAGTGAAGGTGTTGCGCTGCCCAGTATCAGTGGAATATTGAGATCGCTGGCGCGTTTGACGGCTAAATCCCGGGCAGAGTAGCGGAAGCCCTCCTGTTGTTTGAAAGAACCGTCGTGTTCTTCATCTACTACGATCAAAGCGAGATTTTCAAAGGGTGTGAATATGGCCGATCGGGTGCCAATTAATATGCGTGTTTCCCCCGCGCGGCACCTTAACCATGCATCGGTACGCGCACGATTGGGCAAGCCGGAATGAATCATATCAACATCCTCAAACCGAGCTCGAAAACGCGCCAGCGTCTGCGGCGTCAACGCAATCTCCGGAACCAAGACAAGCGCCTGCGGCGGCTTTTGGGTAAACGCCTGTGGCGGTTTCTGGATAACAGACTGCGGCGGCTTTTGGGTAAACGCCTGTGGCGGTTTCTGGATAACAGGCTGCTGCGGCTTTTGTTCTTTCCCCTGCAGCACCTGTGCAATTGTGCGCAGGTAAATCTCTGTTTTGCCGCTACCGGTGACGCCATTGAGCAGGAAGCAGTGGTAGGTATCGAGTTTGTGGTTTATAACCTGCAACACGTGTTCCTGTTCTTCTGTCAGGGTTAAGATATCGCCCGCAGGTTTGAGAGAGCGGTGTTTTCTTAAGCTCGGGGAGTACTTCTCGATCCAGCCCTTGCTCTCAAGTTTACGCAAGGTTTGTGCTGCTACGCCTTCGGCACGCAGGCTGCTTTCAGGTAAATAGTCATTTGCTCCGAGTATTTGCAGGGCAGCCCTAAGCCGAGTGGCATTGGATGCAGGTGCTGGCTCGGACCCTGCAACAATTCGCCAATTTTGGTCGATGCTGGGAGTAAGCGCCTTGCCCTGCTTGGCGGTTGCTGGCAAGGCTGCGAAAATGACTTCGCCAATGGGGTGATGGTAATAGGCAGCGCTCCATTTGGCCAATGTAAGCAGGTCAGCGGGCAGCACGGGGGTTTTATCAAGTATCTCGAGTACAGATTTGAGTTTTCTTGGTGGATCCAGCCTGGCATTGCTGGCCGGTGTTATTGCCATGCACATACCGACAATGGTTTGGTTGCCAAAGGGGATGCTGACTCGCATACCGGGGTCTGGTGTAGCCAGATCCAATGGTAGAATATAGTCGTACAACTGCCGCAGTGGCTTGGCCACGGCAATATGGATTACGGTGTTATTGCTTATTTCTTTCAACTTGAATTTGGGCGACTTAGGGTCATTTTCAAAATAATGGACGTATTCTGGACAATTGTGGCTATTGCCAAATAATTTTTGTCTGATAAGATTCGCGCCCTTGTAAAAAGGCGAACTGCTATGAAACCTGACATACATCCAAAATACAATGAAATCAATGCGACTTGCAGCTGCGGGAACGTATTGCAGACGCGATCTACCTTAGCAGAGGACATTCACCTCGAAGTATGCTCTGCCTGCCACCCATTCTACACGGGTAAGCAAAAGATTCTTGATGCTGGTGGTCGAGTTGAGCGTTTCCGAAAACGCTTTGGTAATCGGTCTGTCCGCGAGAAAACCTCAGAATAAGAATTTTTCTTTCTGCTGCTTTTTACTGTTATTACTGAAACTCCTGGAAATAAAAGTGTTCTAATTCACCAGTTAGAGCTAAAAGTTATTGTGCCTGTGTGCTAGTGCTTGTGTGATAGTGCTTAGTTATTGCCTAGTTATTGTCATGTACTGGGGAGATAAGTATCTTGAGTAAGATGGTGTTCCCACAATCCTGCCTTTATAGATTGTTTCGCTTGCTTGTGAAGGGCGTTGGGGTTTTTTCTCTAAATTTCCTGGTACTGTCTTTGCCCATTTTCGCGGGTCCTGGCGAAAAGCTCTACAATGAATTCGTGGAAAAAGACCAAATTTATCAGGATGATAAATGGCAAACTTACGTTCAGGACATAGGCGAGCGCCTGCTTGCTGCCAAAGGACTTTCCAAAAATTCTTATTATTTTAGCGTGCTGGATAATCCAGTGGTTAACGCGTTTGCGTTGCCTGATGGTTATATCTTTGTTAATCGAGGGTTAATAGCCTATCTGGATAATGAAGATCAACTGGCAGCAGTAATTGGTCATGAGATTGGTCATGTAGCGCTCAAGCATGCCAGCAAGCGCAATGTCGCTCAAAAATTTGGGGGCATCGCAGGTTTTGTGGCTGCGGTTATGACCGGTCGGGGAGAGCTCATGGATTTGTCCAATCAAGCGACAGCAACTATTGTTTCTGGTTATGGCCGTGACATGGAGCTTGAGTCGGATGAATTTGGGGGTGAGGTGTTAGCGTTGGCGGGATATAACCCGCTGGCAATGATACAGGTCGTCATGGTGCTTAAGGATCATGAGTCATTTAGTGCCGAAGTGGCCAATGCCAGGCAAAAATATCACGGTGTGTTTTCAACTCACCCCAAAAATGACAAGCGCTTGCATGAAGCTGTGCAAAAGTCACAGTCCTTATTGCCCGACGAGTTAGCCGAACCGGTGGGCGTGTTTGACGAATTTATCGACGGCTTGGTATTTGGCGATGAAGCGGCATCTGGCTTGGTCAGGGAACAGTCTTACTACCACAGTGGTTTGCGCCTGGTTGTGGATTTTCCAGATGATTGGGATGTCAGTAATTCATCGAACAGGGTCTGGGCGCGTCACCCCGGAGGGGCCTCGGTTGGCTTTATCAATTTTCAACTTCAAGACGGTGACCCGGAGTTAACACCCGAGCAGTATATTAAGGATAAACTCAAAAGAGATGATGTGCTGGAAGGTGAAGAGATTACCTTTGGTGATTCCACTGCTTATATCGGTAGCTTGGACGCCTCAAATAAAACTGCTGAACTAGATATGATCGCAGTTGTTTATCAAGATGGTGCAACATTTCTTCTACGCGGAGAGGCTGGCTCAACAATGAGTAGAGAAGATTTTAAAAAGTCTTTTAAGGCAGTTGTGGAGTCTATTCGCGCTATGAATGCCGAAGATTTAAAAGTAGCGAATGATCAACGTATTAATTTAATAGAAAGTAAGCCAGGGGATACCTATAAAAATCTGGCCAGGAAAAGCTCCATTAAGCAGTCTGCCGAGCAAACATTGCGCGTGATCAACGGTGATTATCCGCTGGGCGAACCTCGCCCGGGTGACAGAATAAAAATCGTCCGGTAGGTCCGCGTCCTTTTGCTAATATTTTAGGTAGTCTAAATGCATGCTTAAAATATATCTTCCGGAGCCACTTGATCGGAGTTGTTTGAATCTATTGGTCCACTGACTCCAGAGTTGGCTTTGGGTGGGTTGCCGCTAAGAAAGTACTCAAATATTGCACCGGTTTGATCAGGTCGCGCCATTTCACCAGTTTTTGGATCCACCTTGAATGATACGACACCTTCCGGTTGTTCTCTGGATGTTTCTGGTGTGTTTTTTAGTGCGACCAACATATAGTCAATCCAGATAGGCAAGGGCCTGTTTGAACCGTACTCTCCTTCTCCCAGTGCGCGGCCATCGCTAAATCCAACCCAGGTTGAGGTGACTAAATCGCGATTATAACCGTTGAACCAAGTATCAGCTTCATTGGTTGTGCCGGTTTTTCCTGACAGATCTTTTCGCTCAAAAGCACGATCGGCCCTGACGCCGGTACCGCGCCGGATCACATCCTGCAGCATCGAGTTGACAATAAATACATTGCCTTTGCTTACTACGCGTTTTGCAGGAATTATGGGTTCCTGGATTTCTATCGCTGCTAACTGCTGATCGCCTTGCACTTCCTCATTTTTTATCGGGGTGCTGATAGTGCCGTTGTCTAATATAGCCAGTTCGGGATCTGGCGTTTGGTTTTGCTGCATCGCATCTTGTGAGTCCGATAGTTGGAGTATCGTCGTGTTGGTTTCTGTAGTGGGCATCGATGTCTCGGTGCATGGATCGCAAACCTTGGGGTAGTTGGCTTTCCATACTGTACCGCCCGCCAGGCTCCTAATTTCAGTAATAATATTTGGCTCAATAAGGTAGCCTTCGTTTGCGAGCACAGCGTACGCTGTAGCCATTTCAATGGGCGTAACTGTTATAGTGCCACCGCCGATAGCCAATTGGGTATTGCGAGGGAAATTGCTGGTATCGAAACCGAATTTACCGATGTGACTGAGTACTTTTCCCGCACCGACTTTCAGTAAGACGCGTATAGATACGAGATTAATTGAACGGTATAACGCTTCTCGTAGTCGTGTGGGGCCATTGTATCTTCCTCCATCGTTTTTTGGTCTGTAGGTAGTTTCCAGGTTGGAATCGTTAAATACCAGTGGTGCATCCATAAAAGTATCTGACGGAGTGATGCCGTTAGCGATGGCGGACGAGTATACGAATGGTTTTAATCCTGAGCCCGGTTGTCGAGCAGCTTGTAATGCATGATTAAATTGATTGAGCTTAAAATCAAACCCGCCTACCAGTGCCTTAATATTTCCGTTGTCAGGATCCAGGGATATCAGGGCACCCTGAACATCTGGCAACTGTGTCAGTTGCCAGATGTCTTCTTTCAGATATACCCGGACTATATCTCCCTTGCTTAGGATATCCGCAGCTATTTGTGGCCTGGGCCCCAGGGTGTCGACATCTACGTAAGGTCTGGCCCACGACATGCCCTGCCAGGGCATGGATTCGAAACGACCATCAGCAAATAGCAGGGTCAAGCTGCGTTCGTTAACCTGGGTGACCAGAGCGGCCTGAAGTCCACCACGCGTTGGGTGATCTTTGAGCAGTGTCAGTATGGATTGAAATTGTTCGTTTCCGGCTAAGTTATGTAAGCGCCTGGTCCCGTGCTCAGGGATGCTTGTATCGAGTGGCTCGCTGATTGCCCCTTCCTGGATGCTCTTATCTATCGTAAACAGTTCACCGGTGTCATAGTGATTTTCGGCGCCCCTGTAACCATGGTGTTTATCATAGGCTATCAAACCCTTGCGGACAGATTCGATAGCGCTCTTCTGCAGTTTTGCATTAATAGTGGTAAAAACTTCATAACCACCGGTGTACAGGTCTGTTTTGAATTGCACAGACAGTTGTTGTCTCACCCATTCGGCGATATAAGGTGCGTACAGATCGAGCTCTTGATTATGGACCTTTGCTGTAATTGGTGTATTGATAGCAGCTTGGTATTCGGCATCGCTTATAGAGTTCTGAGCTAGCATACGGCCTAAAACGAGATTACGTCTGCGCAAAGCCCGTTCGGGGCCGTTAACAGGATTACCAGCTTCAGGTGCTTGTGGTATTCCGGCGAGCATGGCCAGCTGGGGTAGATTCAGCTGATTCAAGGGTTTGCCGAAATAGGTCATGCTGGCGGCCTGTATGCCATAGGCACGTTTGCCGAAGGGGACGACGTTCAGATAAAGTGTAAGTATCTCGTCTTTACTGAGTTCTTGTTCAATTTTGAGGGCTAACAACATCTCTTTAAATTTTCGAATAAATGTCTGCTCAAGTGAGAAGCTGATATTGCGAGCGAGCTGCATGGTGATTGTGCTGGCCCCTGAGCTGATTTTTTGAGTTAATGCAAGTTCAATGACATCATTGAGCAGAGATATGAGATCAATACCGTTGTGGGAATAAAATCGCTTGTCCTCAGTGTCCAGCACGGCATTTATCAGTAGTGGTGGTATTTCTGCGTGGCTTACTGGCACCACTCTGCGGGTGCCGAACTCAGCCAGTAACGAGCGATCTTCACTGTAAATACGTAACGGAGTTTCCAGTTTGACATTGCGATAGCTCTCAGCCGGGGGAATTTGTGGGTTAAGATAGAGGTACGTGCCTGCCAGAGTGAGCACTGCGGCACATAATCCAGTCGCTAGGAGCCAGATAATAGGTCGAACGAAACGTGTTGTTTTTTTTGTCATGGGGTTTTTAGTGTCTGTTATACAAGCTTAATAAAATTTGCGGGGTATGCTGAATCTTCTGCCAAATGACATTTAGTCAACATTTGGTTGCTCTCATCAAAAGAGTAGTATCTAATGTAATATCGCATAAGATCAGCGTAAGTACCTGCGTTTAAAAGGA
>JAHRWB010000137.1 GCA_019090385.1 Pseudomonadales bacterium
AAAGTACCACCGGTGCCATTGACGATACAAGTGCGAGCGCTTGTTTGCTTACCTTTAACGCCATTAACACCGTCTTCTGCTGTTCCGGAGAGTTGTCTGTAAGCTTCAATCAAAAGCGGCATGCCATACATACCACTGTGATTAAAAGATAGCCCGCCGCCGTTAGTATTAATGGGCATGCGTCCCCCGGGAGCGGCATGGCCATCCTTCCACAATAGGTGACCTTCTCCACGTGGTGCCAGACCTAGCATTTCTGCGGTTATCGCGGCGGTAATGGTAAAGGAATCGTATAATTGCGCCATTTCCATATCGTCAGGACCCATGCCTGCCATAGTATAGGCAGCCTGGGCAGAGACGGAGGCAGAGGTTGCGGTATAGTCGTCCATCTCCAGCATGTTGCTGTGGCCCATGCTTTCACCCGCACCGGCAATCCAGACAGGTTTTGTATTTAGGCTGGCAGCGACCTTTGGGCTCGCCACTAAAACAGCGCCCCCATGATCTGCCACCATGCAACAATGTAGAATGGTCATAGGCCAGGTAATCAATCTGGATTCTTCCACCTGTTGTACGGTAATCGGACCACCGAATGGATGTTTTTCCTTGGAGTACATCGCCGCGCGAGGATTCAAGGTGGCCCAATCGCGTGTTACTTTCGCGATATGTGCAAAGTCTTCTGTTGTGGTTCCATAGTCATGCATGTGGCGGACCATGGCGTGAGCATAGTTTGATGGTGCGCTGCCAAGGCCATAGGCCATGGTCATTTCATGGGCAGGTGAGCTGGTTCCAGCACCCCGGCCATAGCTGCTCGGCCCGCGACCACCCAGTTTGCTCGCTGAATGCCCGTTTTCACCGTGACTGATGAGTGCGGTATCAATAATACCGGCATGTATGGCTGCCATTGCATGATGAACATGCATTTCAAAAGAACAACCGCCAACAGCAGTGCTGTCGATATATTTTGGTTGGATGCCGAGGTGCTCACATAATTCTGATGACCAGCCGGTAGAAAATACGCCCTCAATGCGTGATATGGGCAGGCCCGTCTGCACACTGAGGTTTTTGATTGCTTCTATGTGCAACTGCAACGCGGTGGCTGGCTGGCTAAGGAATCCTATTTCGTTTGCTTCTGCGGCACCCACTATGGCTGCTGATTTATAAAGTGTTCCTGGCATTTTTATTCCCCTACCACGCGCCAAAAAGGCAAATGCATATCATCGTTTGCCGCCTCGAACTCTACCTTGACAGTAGAGCCAATACGAATTTCCTCGGGTTTTGTGGGATCAACCCCACGCAATACTGTCAGCATACGGTCACCCTCCTTGAGGTCTATGTAAGCCGTAACAAAAGGTGCTTCCTTGGCATAGGGGCCGAAGGCCATATGTTGCACTGCAAAGGTATGTAGCGTGCCTTCGCCACTGGCTTCAATCCACTCCAGTTTGTTTGAATGGCAATGTGGGCAGAGGAAGCGCGGGTACCAATGAACGCGATTACAATCCTGACATTTCGGTAACATCAGCTTACCGAGTTTTGTGCCGGCCCAAAAAGGCTGCGTGTGAGTTCCCGGTGTGGGAATGGGGAGCTTGTAACTCACTATATGTATCCTTTTGTTATTGTTACTTTTTACGACGTAGTTATATTTGTGTTCGAGCTTATGCGTTTTAGCGCGGTGTGTGGCAAATAATTTCACCAGTTATAGCACTTGTGCATAGAACTCGCATATAAAACTACCTGCTTAGCGCTCAATGCGCCAGTAAATATCGTACTCACCAGGGATTCATCGCGGAGGCCGATGAAGCAAAGTGCCCCTGTATCTTATATTGTATCTTACGTTCATAGTATGCTGCCTCTGTAGGATATTTACCTATTCCACGAGCGGAGGATCCATGAGTACGCGTATCAATAGTCAGTCCAGTCAAATCCTCGATATACAGCCTCTATCCATTCACATTGGTGCGTTGGTAGATGGTATCGATTTGACCATGCCACTGAGCGAAGATCATGTAGCATTGTTGAAAAAAGCCTTATTGGAATGGAAGGTTTTATTCTTTCGCGATCAATTTCTCAGCCATCAACAACATATTGATTTCGCTATTCAGTTTGGCCGCCCTACTCCGGGTCATGTGGTGTTTGGTGGTGATGAGACATACCCGGAAATTTATTCCATTGCCAAGGAGCGTCGAGCAAATCGTAATCGCGGGCTGGCTGCGCTGCGACCGTGGACCGGCTGGCATACCGATATTACCGCTGCCATCAATCCGCCCTGGGCTTCCATATTACGGGGTGATGTGGTGCCACCGTATGGTGGTGATACGCAATGGACTAATCTGGCAGCTGCATATACCAGTTTGTCTCAGCCCGTGCAGAAATTTATCGAAAACCTGATGGCGGAACATCGACTGGACGCTGGAGAAGCGAGTCTGGCAAGTATGCACCCTTTGGTTTGTGTGCATCCTGAGACGCAGGAGCACGTACTCTACATCAGTCCGTCATTCATAAAATCCATTGTTGGATTGAAGCCTCATGAAGGGCAGAAAATTCTAGAGATGCTTTGGGAGCAAGCCATTCGGCCGGAGTACACTGTACGGTTTAAATGGGAGCCCGGCAGCGTTGCATTCTGGGATAATCGAAGCACTGCACATCTAGCGCCAGCGGATATTTTTGACTCGGAATTTGAACGACAGTTTTATCGTGTAACGCTAGTGGGTGAATCGCATACCGCGGTAAGTGGTGAAAGTTCCAGAAGTATTGTGGGTAAACCCATCAGTGCGATTGTACCTAGCACAATTTCTTAAAACGGCAGGCCCAGCCAGCATGGGCTTGATTGAATAGGATGATTGATGGCAATGTTGGAGCAGCACAAAAAAGAGGTGTGATATGACGCATAGTTTTCGAATCAACGGCCGTACAGTAAATACCGAAGTGCCATTGGAAACGTCCTTGTTGTGGGTTATTCGTGATGAGTTAGGGTTAAAAGGTACAAAATATAGTTGTGGTATCGGTCAGTGCGGGGCCTGTACCGTACATATCGATGGTGTAGCTACTCGTGCCTGTATTACACCTGTCGCGGCAATTGAGAATAAGGATATAACCACTATTGAAGGTTTGGATCCCGATGGTGAACACGTATTGCAAAAAGCCTGGATTGAAGCCCAGGCACCTCAATGTGGTTATTGTCAGTCTGGCCAGATAATGCAGGCAGCAAGTTTATTGAAAACATACCCCAATCCAACGGATGCGCAAATTGATGGGGTGATGGACGGCAATCTTTGTCGTTGTATGGCTTATATAAGGATTCGCAAAGCTATCAAGTTAGCTGCAGAACAAACTTCGCAGATACAACAATCCACTAAGGCTGCATCCGCAGCTGCAAAATCGGGAGGGCGCTAGCAATGAGCAAGCTTTCTCGTTTACTTCAGCCGATGAGTAACACTGGACTCTCACGACGCGGTTTTATGATTGGTGCTACGGGTACCGGCTTTACGCTGGCATTTATGCCTTTGATTGCTCAATCCTGCGCTACTCAATCTGAGATCCACAGTAATTTTGAACCCACAGTTTGGTATGCCATTGATCCCAGCGGGGTTATTACTGTGAATGTGGCAGAGGCTGAGATGGGCCAGCATATCGGCACCGCGCTTGCACGAATTATTGCCGATGAGCTGGAGGCTGACTGGCTGAACGTCAAACTTCGATATGTTGATACTGAGGCAAAATTTGGTTATCGGGTGACAGGTGGGAGCTGGTCAATATGGCACAATTTTGATCTGTTAAGTCGGGCCGGTGCTGCCGGTAAACAGGCCCTTATTGAAGAGGGAGCCAAACTGTTAGGTGTGTCAAAATTTGCTTGTGATGCGCACAAAAGCCAAGTGATATGTAAAGACCAGTCTATAAGTTATGCAGAAATTGTTAGGAGAGGAGATATTTCGAGATCCTTTTCGGAAGATGAGCTTCTGAGTATGCCTATCAAACATCCTGATAACCGATCTCTAATTGGTGTTGATACCCAGGCCCTTGATATCCCTGAAAAAACTACGGGCCAGGCAATATATGGCATTGATGCAAGCTATCCAAATATGCTGTATGGCAAACCCATACTACCGCCAACGAGATATGGTGCCAGTATCACCAAGATTGATGATACGGCTGCATTGGGGGTTGCTGGTTATCAGCAAACACTTATTTTACAAGATCCATCCAATACAGTACCCGGTTGGGCTGTAGTTGTGGCAGATTCCTATCACGGTGCACTAAGGGCAGCATCGCTTGTCAAAATCACTTGGAATGCCGGTGGATCAGCTACGGTATCGGAAGCTGATATCCTGGATCATGGTGTCAAGCTGATCAATTCAAAGGCCGGTGCATTACTGATTGAAGATGACAACGTTGATATGGTTTTTAAGACGGCCGCTGACGTTCTCAGCGAGCGTTATACCACCAGCACAGTGTTGCATTTTCCTATGGAACCTGTGAATGCTCTGGCGCTTGAGAAAAATGGGATTTGGGAGATACACACAGGTAATCAATGGCAGTCCTTAACCTTGCCGGTTTATGCCAAGGCGCTAGGGGTTGCAGAAGATAAAATATTAATGCGGACATACTTGATCGGTGGTGGGTTCGGTCGACGTTTGTTGGGTGATTATGGTGTGCCGGCTTTACTGGCTGCCAAAGCGCTGGGCAAACCCATCAAATTGGTGCTCAGCCGTGAAGATGATTCTCGGTTTGATTCCGTAAGATCGGCTTCAGTGCAAGAGCTCAGCATGGCCTTTGATAAACAGACTAAGGTTGTTGGTATGCAGCATCATGCGGCTGCTGGTTGGCCCTCGGAGGTCATGGCTCCTGGTTTTTTGGGTACCGGAAAAAATGGCGAAAAATACGATCCTTTTTCTATAAGTGGCGCTAATCATTGGTATTCGGTGGGTGCGCATCGCGTTCGAGCTATCTCGAATGACTTGGCGAACAGTACCTTTCGTCCGGGTTGGCTGAGATCCGTTGGGCCTGGTTGGACCAACTGGGCACTGGAGTCATTTATGGACGAAGCGGCGCACCGGTCGGGTGTTGACCCTGTGGAATTTCGTTTGCAACATCTGATTAGTCAGGGCATCAATAAGGGCGAAAAGCCAAACTCAGTGGGGGGGGCTGATCGTCTGGCTCATGTGTTGCGCCGTGCTGCGCAAAAATCTTCTTGGGAATCCGGTCTGGAGGCTGACACGGGTAGGGGTGTAGCTATTACCTTTGGACAGGAACGGGATATGCCAACCTGGTGTGCTTGTGTGGCAGTTGTTCGTGTAGATCGACAGACCGGTCATATTACGCTGAAGAAGCTTACTCTGGTGGTGGACGCTGGAATTATCGTGCATCCTGATGGTGCGATGGCACAGACAGAAGGTGCAGCACTATGGGGTGTGAGCATGGCCTTGCATGAGGGCACGAGATTCAAAAATGGTGAAGTAGAAGATACCAATTTGGATACTTATACACCCTTGAGAATGTCAGATGTTCCAGATCTGGATATAGAGTTTGTTAAAAATAATTATCAATCTGTGGGACTGGGAGAGCCAGGGACAACCGTTGTGGCTCCAGCGATTGGCAATGCGATCTATAGTGCTGTTGGAGTGAGGTTACGGCATTTGCCAATGACGAGTGCAGACATCAAGGCGGAATTGTCATAGTGCGGTAGAGTGTATTGATCGTATCTATGTAGCACTAAAATATCGTTAAACAGCAGCAAAATCGCATGATATAAAGCTAGAAATGGGCTTTGGTAGAGCATTTTATAATGCCGTTTTATTCAAGGAAACGACTAGCAATATCCTCGATAAAAAGATCAAGCTGGTCCCGCTTTCGCGATGTATTTCCAAGGCCCATATTGAAATCTGGAATAATAAGTTCGTTTACGCCAATTTTTTGGTATGCACCAATGAGATCCTGCACTTCGCGTGTGTTTCCTGCCATCAATGGCCGATTGGATAGTTTGCTCATCTTGTTAAGCGCCGCGTCATCATCAGAAACAAATACCAAGCTAACAGCACTACGTTGTATCTGCGCAGGATCTCGGTTGATATTTGTGCAATGCTGGTCAAGAATATTCATCTTGTGTTGCAAAAGGTCTGGCTTGCCCCAGACATTCCATTCGTCTGCATATTTTGCTGCAATTTTTAGCGTTAGCTTTTCTCCACCACCACCTATCAGCAAGGGTAAGTTCTTCTGCTTCGGTTTAGGTTCCAATGGCGCATCAGTCAACTGATAAAACTCACCTGTAAAGTTGGTGCTTTGTTCATTGTATAATGCCTTGATGATTTGACAGGCTTCTTCTAGCCGGCGCAATCTATTGTTGACGGTATAAAATGGGATGCCATATTTGTCATGTTCATTTTTTTGCCATGCAGCACCCAGGCCCAACACCAGGCGCCCGCCTGAAATGTGGTCTACTGTTGCTGCCATTTTGGCCAGAATGGCAGGGTGTCTATAAGTATTGCCACTGACAAGTGTGCCCAGTCGAAGGCGCTTTGTTGTTGCAGCTAAAGCTGCAATGGTGGTCCATACTTCAGCCATTGGCGTATTAGTATTCGCAGCGTTTGGCATAAAGTGGTCCGCCAGCCAAAGACCATGCCATTGCTTTTGTTCAACATGTTGTGCCAATGATTGTACAGTATCGAATGATTGAGCGCTTTGTGGCCAAAAACCGAATTTCATCACTTTGCTCCTTCTACGATATAATATAAAAATTGCGATATAAGATAAAAACATCAGACTTTCGGTGAGACATTCCGCAGCTGTTTTTCCTGGTAGATCAAAGATGGTTTGTCAATAAGCTCTTTTTAGAGCACGGCAGCCAATCGACTGGCCTGATCAATGGCCAATTTGGCATCAAGTTCCGCAGCTTCATATGCTCCACCTATAAGGTGAGTGCTAACATCGCCTTTACTCAGCTCGTCATACAGGCCTCGCAGTGATTCTTGGCCTGCGCATACAACGATATTGTCAACTGCCAGGGTTTGGGGTTGATCAGCTACCAACAGATGTAGACCTTCATCATCTATTTTTAGATACTCTACGTTGTTTATCATATTTACATCTCGCTGACGCAGGGCGATACGATGGGTCCAGCCGGTGGATTTGCCCAAGCCCATACCCACTGGCGTTGATTTGCGTTGCAGCAGGTAGATTTCGCGATCGGCTTTCAGCACACTGGGTTCAACCCCAGTAACGCCTCCACGGGGGTGTTTATCAAAATCAATCCCCCACTCCCTGGCAAATACTTCGATATCCTGGGAGGGAGAGGTGCCCGCGTGAGCGAGTAATGTGGCTACGTCAAACCCAATACCGCCTGCGCCTATTATGGCGACGCGTTTTCCGACCGGAACCTTGCCGGTAATCACATCAATATAACTGACAACCATCGGGTGCTCTATGCCGGGTAAATCGAGTGTTCTCGGTTTAATCCCAGTCGCAATTATCACCTCATCAAAAGCCATGGACTGTAAGTATTGTTTGCTGGCTACGGTGCCAAGATGCAGATTTATATTCAATACTTCAATCATCCGATTAAAATAGCGGATGGTTTCGCTAAATTCTTCTTTGCCAGGAATTTGCTTGGCCAGATTAAATTGCCCGCCTATCATTTCAGTTTGTTCAATCAGGGTGACTTTATGTCCTCTCTGAGCTGCGATGACTGATAGACTAAGGCCCGCAGGACCTGCACCCACAACGGCAATATTTTTTGGTTGTTCAACGGTTTTATATTCCAGCAGGGTTTCATTGCAGGCGCGTGGATTTACCAGGCAGCTGGTCATCCGTCCGGTAAAGGTATGGTCTAGGCAAGCCTGATTACAGGCGATGCAGGTATTTATCTCGTCTTCACGGCCTGATCTGGCTTTGTTTACCAGTTCCGCATCGGCTAGCATGGGGCGAGCCATTGATATTAAATCGGCGTTTCCGTCCCGTAAAACCTGCTCTGCAACTTCTGGCATATTAATACGATTGCTGGTAATCACTGGTACATTGAGAGCTTCCTTAAGCCTGCCAGTAACACTTGCAAAGGCTGCTCTCGGCACCATGGTGGCAATAGTTGGCACTCTTGCCTCATGCCAGGTGAAGTGTGTGCTGATGATGTTCACCCCTTCCGAGACGATGGTCTTGGCTAACTCCAGGACCTCTTCCCGACTCATTCCCTGTTCTAACATATCCATTGCAGGCACGCGAAATATGACAATGAAATCATTTCTGACCGCGGCTCGGACCCGGCGTACTACTTCGACGGGAAAGCGCATTCGATTTGACCAGACGCCGCCCCAATTATCATTGCGTAAATTGGTTTTTGCCACCATAAATGCGCTGAGCAAGTAGCCGGCCGAGCCTATAATTTCGACGCCGTCGTAGCCTGCATCCTGCGCCCTTGCAGCACAGTTGGCAAAATCGTTCAGTTGTTTTTCGATTCCCAAGTCATCTAGTGCAGATGGGGTTGATGCCGCCACCCGGGATTTGACTGCGGAGGGTGCAACGGGGGATTTTGTTCCTGCCTGGGCGCCAGCATGTAAAATTTGCATACAAATTTTTACGTTATTAGCAGCATTATGTACAGCTGTGGTAATTTTACGATGTTGGGCTACTTCTTCTGTTGTCGCCAGCTTGCTGCCGGACCCGCCCATACCGCCTTCCTCATTTGGTGAAATGCCTCCGGTTATTATCATTCCCACACCACCCTTGGCGCGCTCGGCAAAAAATACTGCCATACGATCAATACCGCCTTCGACATCTTCAAGACCCGTATGCATAGAGCCCATGATGATTCGGTTTTTTAGGGTCGTAAAGGGCAGCTTTAGTGGAGAGAACATCAGGGGGTAACGATGTTCTCCAATGGTTGATGACATAGCGCGCGTCCTTAGTTTTATTCTGACAGATATCCTGGTGCCAGTTTGACATGAAATGACTTCATGAATCTCGGTTTTATGTGTCTCTGCGATTAGTTATTGATTGAGGTTCTGGAATTTTGGTAACAATTATCTAACAAATGCTATCGCTGTTGCAGCTAGTATGTGTTCCATGAGTAGTTCAAATTACGTACCCGCAAGCCCCGCAAGCAATACTCGGCCAATTATTTTTTTGGGGCTAGATGGTGCAGAGCCGAAGCTGTTGATAAAATGGATGGCTGAGGGTCTATTACCCAACATAGCGAGTATTTATAACCAGGGCTTGTCTGGAAAGATCGAAGTACTGCCTGGATTAGGTGATGGCGCCACATGGCCTACGCTGTTGAGCGGTGTTAATCCTGGACGTCACGGTCGATATTTTCGGAGACAGTTTAAACCCGGTAGTTACAAAAAAAAGCTATATGCGCTAGAAACAGATATGTTGTATGAACCATTCTGGTCAGAATTGACCAAGGTCGGAAAAAAGGTTGCGATCCTCGATTTACCCTACTGCAAAATTGAAAATGATAGCAGTAGTCTTCAGATTACAAACTGGCTGGTGCATGATCGGTACAGTGATCCTTCAAGTTATCCTGCTAGCTTTGCAGAGGAAATACTTCGGGAGTTTGGTGATGATCCACTCGGTGGCGATAGCGATAGGGGTGGCCGGGATGCAGATAGTCTTGCCAAGCTTACCGATATGCTTTTGCTGCGTATCGAAATGAAAGAAAAAATGTTGCTAAAAACTCTGCAAGGAAAACAGCGTGACTTAGTGATGACATCTTTCAATGAGCCTCACGATATCGGTCATATGTGTTGGCATTATCATGATCCTTGTGATCCGAATCATGATGTTGAGTGGGTCAGAAAGCATGGCGATCCGATTAAAAGAGTTTACATGCGCATAGATGAGGCGATAGGAAAAATATTCAAGTGTGTGGGGGAGGATACCCTTGTTATGCTGTTTGCTGGTTTGGGTATGGAGCCAAATATTACGGCAAACGGTGTGCTTGATCAGGTTCTTGCTCGAATAGATGGTATTCAATCACCACGGAAAAGAAAAATATTGTATGGTGCAAGGCTAAGGGGGTACCCCGAAGTTGCGCTAAAAATAGCAAGAAAATTGGACAGTTATTACCGTATGTATATGACAAGTCGACGGCATTTTTTTGCGACTGAACATAATGAAAACAGCGGAGCGATTCGGTTCAACCTCAAAGGAAGAGAACCGCTGGGAAAAATTTCGCCACAAATGTTTGATACGGTTTGTGACACTTTGATTCGCAAATTGCTGAATATAAAAAATTCAGAAACGGGTGGTCCACTTGTAAAAAAAGTGATCAAGGTGCGACAATCGTATCATGGAGAACGTCTCGCATGGCTACCTGATCTGATGGTTTGCTGGGACAGGCGCGCTCCTCTTAATGCCATAGAGTCACCGGAAATTGGCAGAATCGAAGGCATTCATTCATGGGGCCGAACTGGCGACCACTCCGCATCGGCTATGCTAATGCTCAGAGGCAGGGGCATAAAACCCGGACAATTAGAAAAACCACCCTCTATCGTTGATATTCCAGTAACCATTGCATCTATGCTGGGGGTAACACTAACAGGCTTAGATGGTCACGCATTCAGTGTTACATAAATTTTGACTTCTCGAAATAATACATCCGTTATCTTGATTTTAAATCACTTTATGGACAATAATTTGCCGCGTTTGTATGAGAAAATATCGAGCAATTGCAGTGCGGAACACGATGTTTATCTTTTGTCTGATCGAACTAGAAAAGGGTTTTCTATACCGTTTAGGCATTCGAGAATGCGACAATTCGTATTTAATCGTGACGATTTGGAATCGTTGGGCTATCCAGGTAAGCAGAACTTAACACTTGAGCATGCCGGAAAGCGGAACATGAAACTGGGAAATGCAGAATTGCCAGTCATGCTATTTAAAGCTGCTCATCCTGAGTATGAATACTACTGGGTGGTGGAATACGATGTACGTTTTTCAGGGAACTGGAGATTATTTTTTTCACATTTTGCCGAAAACAATGCTGACCTTCTGGGTACGACCTTATCTTCCTATTTAGAGTGCCCCGGATGGAGCCATTGGTCATCAGTAAATATCAAAGTATTTGATTTATCTAACACAGATTTGATACGTGGTTTTTTTCCTGTCTATCGCATTTCCCGGCAAGCCTTGGAATGTCTAGATAAGGCGTACCAAAAAGAGTGTTCTGGACACATGGAATCTCTAATGCCTTCCTTATTGTATCATTCTGGAATGCGCTTGGAAGATTTTGGCGGTAGCGGAACATTTGTCGCTGCAGATAACAAAAATAAGTTTTATACAAATAATCCGCTGGATAATACCCTTGCACCTGGCACGTTTATCTATCGACCCTGGTTTACTGAGCCTGGAGAGCAGCGGAATATCCTTTGGCATCCGGTAAAGGCCCCTGTGCATCCACTGATAGTACGATTGAAAAGTTTATTTCGAACGCTCTTTCGAAGGAAGTAATTCCGAACAGAATGCAGCCGGAATTAAGGTGGTGCGACAATTTTTCGTGTGGGATTTAGCGCCGTGAGGATGGTGCGTAGAATCAAGTTATCCGGCCTCATATTTTTATGATAGTAAATAGCATTGTTGAGCATCAACTTTTTTCTCAGTTCATGGTCGGACATAAGTATACTGGCATTTTCCACGCATGCTTCAGCTGAAGTAAATTCGAGGAAATTCATACCTTCACTTAGTTTACCGGGAACCTCAAAATTCAGAGTTTCCGACAGAATTGCTTTTGAAAATGCAATATATTCAGCAAATTTCCAGCCAATTGATTGATGGAGTCCCGTGGTAGCCACACATATTGGGTAGAAT
>JAHRWB010000006.1 GCA_019090385.1 Pseudomonadales bacterium
ACGATTAGATAGGGTTTAACGTTCATTTCATATCTCCTCGGTTCTCTGTATAAAATAATTACTCGTTTGAGACCTAACGAAGGTGTAGAAAAACATACAGAGGGGGCTCGTTTTCCAATCGACCGCCCATAAATGTGTCTTTCCATTCGAACCATCGTCTATTTCTATCCCTCACAATATGTCTCCACTGCCAATGTTTCGAATAGCATTCACCTATCCAAGCCCATCATGCCGCCAGATTACCGTAGTTCGCTAGTTTCTCTATGTTATGGACCAAGCAGTATAATTGCCACTGTCCTTCTACCTTTTGTTTACCTCGTAAACTAAACCGATTCAGCCCTTTATTAGTACCAATGTTGGCAAACACAGGCTCGACAACCGACATCCGGTGGCTGTATATGAGTTTGCCACGATCACTGTCAACCCGGTGCTTCATCCAGTCTGTATAATTCGCATCCCGCCTGGCATCCAATATAAAGGAGACCTGCCTGCCGTTACCTTTGCGGTGGTTAGCTGCTTCAGGGTTTTTCATACAGCGTTGCTTTAACGTGCAGCGTTTACATTGGCTTAACCTGCCCTCAAAGAAAGCTTTGGGGGTACCGTTGTCTATCTTGCGTACGTTCCTTAAGCTGATGACTTCACCAGCGGGACAGCAACAGGTGAGTGTTACAGGATCGAAGTCAAAAGCACTGGCGGGAAACAGAGCAGGCATTTTCTTCTTCCCCGCCTGGTGTCGTTTCCCATGAGTGGTTTTCTGGTCAGCGAACTTCACATCACGACTACGAAACTGATTGTCAGGAATGTATCCATCAATACCATTCTCGTGCAGGTATTTCATATTGGCCTCGTTGGCAAAGCCAGTATCAGCCGTCACGATGACACCCTCTTGATACAGGTTGTCACTGATCCCCAAGCGCTGAAAGCGATCTTGTATCTTTTCTATGATGGGTTGGAGTGTGTGGTGTTCCTGGCCTGCACCAAAGGCTTGCGCATCGACTATAACCTGATGCTTCTTATCGACGCTCGCCAGACCGTTATAGCCTTGAATGGTGCCTTTGCTGGTTGTCATCTTGGCACTTTGATTGTCTGTAATGTTACTCTTCACTTCCTTTGTTTTTTTGCCCTGGCCCATCCTTGGGCTATGCGTCTTTAGGAAGCGGTCTATCTTCTCATGTGCTTTATTCAGGGTTGCTATGGCTTGGTCTGCTCGCTTGATCCGTTCGGTTTCACGTGACTCTGTCTTATCAAGCTGTTGTTGTTCGTGAAGATAATGGTGTATTTTCTGCTTTAGTTTGGCACGCTTTTTATCCAGCTCACTGAAAGTACCTGACCATTCCTTGGCAGCATTGGAGGACATTTTACAGCCATCAATGGCGAACAGTGCTTTACCCAGCAGACCCTGCTCATCGCAAATTAACAGGATCTGCTCAAACAGCGCTTCTATTTCTTCAGGTCGACCACTAACGAAACTGGCGATGCTGGTCCAGTGAGGCACGCTATCGCAGGATAAGGCT
This sequence comes from Pseudomonadales bacterium, assembly GCA_019090385.1. Lineage (GTDB taxonomy): Bacteria > Pseudomonadota > Gammaproteobacteria > Pseudomonadales > Azotimanducaceae > DC-out156. The sequence goes on from JAHRWB010000006.1 coordinate 1,515, forward strand.
TTAAAGATAATGTTGGTCTCACAGCACCATTGGATTTCACGGCTACTGGTAATGCCTTTGGAATACGCAAACAGGATGATTTTTAATAGAATGGCCGGATCATAAGCCGCTCTACCACCCTCATCATTTTTGTATTTTGGATAGAATACTGAAAGATCTAGTTTGTTCTCAATCAGATGATGTAGTGCGTGTTCGAAGGTGCCGGGTTGTAATTGATCTTGATAATTTATGACAACCATGGAAGTTTGGTTGTGGTCATAGGGCTTGAAATTAGGCATGAGCATTGCTCCTTATGCGTCGCCTTATTCTAACAAATATTATCTGTGATGAGGAGTTATTCTACAGCCTCAACGCCGCCATAAGGGGCGCGCGCTGTCTTCGCGTCCCAGGCCACGCTTTTCAGTGGCCTATTTCATGGCCTTGTTATGGTGCATTACTTTGGCCCTTCTTGTCCGTTTGGTGGCAAATCCCGCTGTCCCTGACAGAATAACAGTTGACACAATTCTATCTAACGCAGCAACCTGGTTTACCATTTCGATATAGGTTCTCAGAGTTCAGCGGCGATCAAAAACGGGCATAATATCCAGTACTGATGGTCCATCAGGAGTCTCTTTCAAATGTGCGTTCAAGACGCCATTAATTGTCGACGTTGTAACGGCTGAGACCTGGGGCCAGACCTTTCGTCCCCCAGGTGAACGGAAGAGCAAGCAAGTCCATTCCAGCCAAGCCAGGTAGTCTACTTCGGTAACTAAATCTGCCTCGTAGCGCTCCATAATGTCTTGCATTTGCAGAACTTGTTCGATCATAAAGCAAGCGAATCGCGTCTTTTCAGTATGATCTAACGCATCCATTGAATTGAGACCTTTGGTCATGGTCTCGCACACGTCTCCATCAGAGTACATAGCGTTGAGAAAATGGTCTCTAGAGCCAGCCAACATAGATTGCAAGGCGGATGTCTTTGCTATTCGCGTGTTGATTCGTATCTGGACTGCCAAATATGCGAGCGTGGCCACTGTTGCGATTGCGCCGATCAATTCCCCCATGCTGCCCCAATCTTGAATCGTCATTTCATACATTCCATACACCGTTAGTTAGCTGAGGATACGCTTGATAGGTAGGGGGAAGAAAGGCCGGTGTGTCTCCCTCGGCCGCTCACATGCACCATAACAGTGAATTATAAAGCCACAGGCACTATATCGCTTTGACACACTATCCCAGGACGTGTAGCAAAGCCCGCAAGCTTATTGCTTTTAAAAACAAGTGGTTGGGAATGTTCGAGTATTTGGGGAGCTAACATACTGTGCAATCCTTTGCGGCGTTTATGTTTTTGCCTGGCCACTTATCATATTCGAATATCCCTACAAATCAAGGAATTAGAAATTATTTTCCTGTGATATAGAGCCAATGGCTCCTGATCCAGGGATTTGATTAAATAAAAGTCTGCATATATGGGAGAATGGTTTTGCCTATCGAAGCGAACAGACTTACGCCCATTAAATAAAAAGTTTTATACATTTGAGTGCAAATCAACAACGGGAGATTTTAATTACCTGATCCACAATATTACTCGCCTGTTCTACAGGGGAAATCAGATAAGAGGATTTAGCTTTTGACTACCACCAGACAAGTCTGTGAGTTTATCCTCTGCTTACGCGAAAACAGGGACAGCTGTCCCTGTGGTCAAGTAACAAAGGAGCTCTGACGTAGATGAGGAGTCAGTTTTTTTATAAGAATCAGACTGTACTATCAACTCAGCCACCATATAAGCAGCACGCATCGCCCCATTTGCAAAGATACACTAAATATCAACCAGTTTACTGCGTATAAACATCACGCTTAATTGTTATTGAAGCACGCCAATAGTGGAATGCAGCCCATAGCGGCGCAATAATACCCATAATAATGAGTGAGTAGCGCAAGGATTCAACACCAAAGCGCGGTTCAAGTTGATCACTTAGCATTCCAATCGCCAGCGGTCCCAAACCCATACCTATGATATTGAGCATAAACAACAATATTGCTGAGGTCAGCGCTCGCATTCGAACACCTACCAAACTATGTGCCGCAGCCAGACTGGCACCAATGTAGAAATAGTATAAAAGTGTCGGGAATATCTTGAGTATGAGCGCATAATGCGGATCAGGTAAAATATACACACCGATCATCAGTGGCATCGCTATCAATCCAGCAATGCACGGCACCAGCATATACCAGCGCCGATCCATTTTGCCTAGGCGATCTGCTACCAGGCCGCCTATTATCGTTCCCACTATACCAGAACCACCTTGAACGAAGGCCATCCATACGCCTATTTCAGCAACTGACATTTCATGTGAGCGGATGAAAAACGAGGGTGTCCAGGTGCCCGTGCCATACCCTGTAAATGCCTGCAAGCCACAAGCAAAAGAAAGGTGGACGAAGGTGACTTTGCCCCACAGTAGTTTAAGCGTTTCACCAACGCTGGGCACGTCGCCTAAATCTTCGAGATCTTCCGACATGCCCCTTTCGGGCTCCACGACCGTAAACCTCAGCAACAGTGCGACCAATATCCCAGGCAAACCAACCACTAGAAATGCCATTCGCCAACCGAACTGGGCGTTGATCCACGCACCCATCAAAAACCCGATTAGCACACCTACATTTACACCGGAAGAATAAAACGACAAGGCCGTCGCCCGCTTGTCGGGCGGATACATATCAGAAATCATTGAGTGCGCTGGCGGGCTACCGCCAGATTCCCCTATCCCCACGCCGATTCGAGCCAGTAGTAACTGCGTATAGTTTTGCACCATACCGGATATGGCAGTCATGCCACTCCAAACAGTAATTGCCACAGCAATGATATTGCGGCGTGAATAACTTTCCGCCAAACGGGCCACAGGAATACCAAATGCTACGTAGAAAATGGCAAAGGCAAAACCCGTAAGCAAACCAAGCTGAGTATCGGACAAGTTCAATTCGGCCTTTATAGGTTCCTGCAAAATAACCAGAATTTGTCGGTCAATAAAATTAAAAGCGTATACCAGCGTTAGCATAGCCAGCACATAGGTTTTATACCCTGGCCGCCGATAATCCCTCCAGGGCAAACGTTTTGACTCGACTTCACTCACCTCGCTTTCAACACTATCACTTCCACCGGTTTGCTGCTCATCGACAGTAGGCATTTTCTCTTCCCAGATTTATTTTTATAATTCTTATTTTTATAGCTCTACAGGTGCCTGCGAATATCCTTTGGGGGATATCCACAGGCACCTGTAGAACACGTCAGCTTAAGCCAGGCTATATTATGCGGGCATCAAAGGCTTACCCGGTAACTTCCTTACCTCAGGTAAAACATCACGGGCAAACAAACGCATACTCTTTTCAACCTCATCGTAGGGCAAACCAGCATAACTGAAGACAGCGTTATAGGCACCGGCCCTTGTTCTCTCTGTAAAGTTCTTAATGCGATCGTAGCATTGCTCAGGTGTACCCCATACTTGTATGCTCATAAAAAACTCGATCATAGCCTGAACATCTTTGTTAGCGGTTTCCTGCATCGCCACGTAGGCTTCATATCCTTTAGTATCCTTGAAATGGCTGCCCTGCATTTCATAATGCTGGACCACAGTCAAATAATAACCACCGATATATTTTAGCGCCATCTCCTCAGCACGACCTGCATCTTCATCACAATATGTCCAACCACCAAGTATAGGTGCGGGTGCTTCCTCTTTATGCACAGTGCGATAAATTTCCCGATAATCTTCTAACTCTTTTTCAACATGACTCCAGGGCTTCTGAGGAATTATCAGAATACCAACACCGAGTTCCGCCATTATTTTTGATGACTCCGGCGACACGGCCGCGGCATAGGTACGGCCCTTAAAGGATTTAATGGGTGCCGGGCGAATATCACGCGGTTTTTGCTTGACTAAGCGTCCATCAAATTCACAAGTACCTGTTTCCAGTCCTTGCAAAATCATTTGCGCAGATTCTGTAAAATATTCGCGACTGTCATTCATATCACGATTGAAACCTTCAAATTCAACCCGTCCCAGACCTCGCCCAATTCCCAGTATAAGCCGACCGTTAGAAAGGTTGTCCAACATGGAAACTTCTTCTGCAACGCGCATAGGATCGTGCCACGGCAATACCACTACCATCGAGCCCAGTTGTATCGTGTCACTTTTACCCGCAAAAAAGGATAGAAACTGCATCACATCAGGACACATGGTGTAATCCGTGAAATGATGCTCCACCCCCCATATAGATTGAAAACCCAATTCTTCCGCCATCATGCCAATACGAATATCATTGTCATAAACGTACTTGTCCGTCATGGATGGGTCTGATCCCTGAAAAATTAACGCTAAGCCTACATCCACAGTTTTGCTCCTATCTGGAATTAATTTAACTTGAGTACATTCCGCCGCCGGGCAACCAACGAACGAGCTAGCTGACTCAATAGAACTACGAGAATAAACATAGTGGAAGCCCCTGCCAAGTCGTAAATATCCTAAACACAGTTTAAGCGACTAAAATATAATCAACTTTGAAAGACCTGAGCTGTAGGGATAGATAGACTTTGAACATACCCCAGCTGATGGTTGTAGATGATATGCATCTGGCGTAATAATAACCGGGATGAAATTAGTCTGAAGGGAGCCGGAAAATGTTAAAACAGGAAAACTACCAAACCATGCATTTCGATCGCCGCGACAATGGTATCGTCGTGGTTTCTTTAAATCGACCAGAACGCATGAACGCAGTAAACGGAACCATGCATTCTGAGTTGGCACGGTTCAGCCGGGATTTTGCCAATGACCGTGAACTCAGGGTGCTGGTTTTAACGGGTGAAGGCCGAGCATTCAGCTCGGGTGGCGATTTTGGGCCCGGTGACAGCATAGGCTCTAATCCGGAAGGCCCGCCGATGATGATAGAAGCCCGCCAAATAGTTGATCATATACTCGAATGCGAAAAACCCATGATATCTGCAGTTAACGGTTATGCTATGGGTCTCGGCGCCACCGTCGCCCTGCTATGCGACGTAGTGGTCACTTCTCCATCAACCATTATTGCTGACACCCATGTTAAAATGGGCATAGGCGCGGGTGATGGCGGACAATTAATATGGCCATTTCTAATGGGCGTCAACCGAGCCAAGTATTTTCTGATGACGGGTGAAAGAATCGACGGCAAACAAGCACTCGAGCTGGGTCTCGCCAGTTTTTTTGTTGAAGAAGACGCGCTGCTGCTACCCAAAGCACTGGAAATTGCCGAGCAACTCGCTGCTGGCCCCCCGAAAGCAATCGCTGCTTCCAAAATGGCTATCAATGCTTATTTACGTTCAGTATCCTCTGTGGTTATGCCAATTAGTCTCCAGTACGAAGAAAACTCCATGCGCTCGGCAGACCACAAAGAAGCTGTAAAGGCATTTCAGGAGAAGCGCGCACCAAATTTTACCGGTAGATAAAAAATACCTGCATCAGATAAAGTAAATTACAATTTGAGCTTAAGCCCCTTATTCTTAATGGGCTTAAGAGCTAACGACAACCAGCGGAGAGTTTCCAATGAAATCCAGAGCAATAGTTCAGACCGGCCAACGACAACTTGAGCTGAGACAATTTGATATACCTGAAATCGGCGAAGAAGAAGGATTGTTGCGAATCCAGCACTCCGGTGTTTGTGGTAGCGATTGGTCCCAGTATAAAAATGGTGATTTCTCAGGTGTCGTACCCGGCCATGAGCCTGTTGGCATCATAGAAGAAATCGGCAGCATTGCAGCGAAACGCTGGAATGTAAAAAAAGGCGACCGGGTTGCCGTGGAAACCATGCTGCCCTGCGGGTTTTGTCGCCCGTGTGTTAGCGGTAAATATAATTTATGTATAGCCGCTGGTGAAAAAGGCATCAATGCCTACGGCTATCACAGCATCGATATCAAACCATCTCTGTGGGGCGGACACGCGGAATTTATGTACCTGGACCCACATACCCTGCTGCATAAAGTCAACAAGGATATAGCGCCTGAATTAGCGGTCATGTTTAACCCTCTGGGTGCAGGTGTGCGCTGGGCTGGCAGACTGCCACAAACCAAAATTGGTGACGTTGTGGTTATTCTGGGTTGCGGCCAACGTGGGCTGACCTCGGTAATAGGTGCGCGTGAATCCGGTGCAAGAATGGTTATTGTTACCGGCCTTAGTGCAGATGCACACAAACTGGAAATTGCTAAAGCCTTTGGTGCAGACAGAACGGTTGATGTTGAAAAAGAGAATATCGTAGATGTGGTGAGGGAAATGACCGACGGTGTTATGGCTGATGTTGTGGTTGAAGTGACCAGTGGTGCAACACAACCTGTTGTAGATTCGCTGAAAATTGCCGGTCGCGGTGGTCGTATCGTTTTAGCCGGTGCCAAATATACCCGTGTGCCCGAATTCAACAGCAACATATTGATGCGCAAAGAACTTGTCATGATGGGAGCGCTGGCAGTGGACTTCGATGCTTACGAGGCTGCGATTGGCATTATAGAAAGCGGCAAGTATCCTTTGGAGCTGATGCATACACACACTTTTTCTCTGGACCAAGCCGATATGGCGCTCAGGGTATTGGGAAATGAAGTGGAAGGAGAACATGGCATTCACGTTTCAATTACACCCTAAATCCAGCGAGCGCAAACAGAAAATATCACTCTGTTTAAGCAGAGTGATATTTTAACAAACATAAAAATCAATGAGGTCAAAATTACAATGAGTATCAATTTTGAAGGGAAAGTGGCAATTGTCACAGGCGCAGGTAACGGTTTAGGACGCAGTCACGCGATGGAACTGGCTGCTCGTGGGGCCAAGGTTGTTGTGAATGACTTTGGAGGCAGTGTCGATGGTCAGCAGAGTGGTTCTAACTCTCCCGCAGAGCAAGTAGTCGAAGAGATTAAAGCCCTGGGTGGGGAAGCGGTTGCAAACCCTGCCAGTGTCACTGATGTAGCTGCTGTACAACAAATGGTAAATGATACCGTTGAGCGCTGGGGCAGAATCGACATCCTGATTAACAATGCCGGCATACTGCGTGATAAAACTTTTACCAAAGTCAGTCTTGAGGACTTTGCAGCCGTTGTCGATGTGCACCTTAATGGCTCGATCATATGCTCCAAAGCTGTATGGGACCAAATGATCTCTCAGAACTATGGCAGAATAGTTATGACAACGTCCGCTGCTGGCCTGTACGGTAACTTTGGCCAGTCCAACTACGCTGCAGCCAAATTGGGCGCCGTTGGATTAATGAATGCCCTTCGCCTGGAAGGACGCAAGTACAATGTCAAAGTAAACACCATTGCACCCATGGCCTTTTCCCGCATGACAAAAGACCTCATGGCGCCAGGTGTAGCTGATTCCTGTAAACCTGAACTGGTAAGCTCAGCAGTGGTATTTTTATGCAGTGAAGATGCACCAACTGGAGAAATAATTTCTGCCGGTGCCGGTGCTTATACACGCGTTCAGTATATTGAAGCTGATGCGGTTTATCTTGGCCCGGAAACCACTGCCGACGATGTCTCCAGTGCATGGGAAAAAATCAGCGATATGTCCAATGCTAAGGTTGTAACTGATGTTGGCGCCTCTATGAAAAATGTCTTAAGCAAGTTACCCCGTAAGAAGTAGTCGCCCTGGGGTCGGTTGCCCATGGTGCATGCCCAGTGAGCAACTACGCTTAAGCGGATGAACGGCTTAAGCAGATGAACGAGTGGAAAACACTGCCCTGTGGTGTTTTCCACTTTTTGCTTATACCCGATAGCTTTTGGGTAGCCCCATAAGATTTTCACCCAGAAAATTCAATACCATTTCATTGTTAATAGGCACTGTACGCAATACCCTACCCAGCTGATAGAGTCCACCAATATCATCAAGGTCCTTATTCAGACCGGACACACCATAAATTTGCAGCGCCAGATCTGCTCCATCGTGGGCAAATATCGAAGACAGATATTTCGCCATATTCGCATACATGCCAACTTGCTTGCCCGGCGCTTTATTATCAAAGGCCACCGCTGCTTTCTTGAGAGCCAGATTGCATAGTTCCATATCTAGTTTCAGATTTGCCAGTTTTTGTTTGATATCCTCCGATGCCCCAGGCAACGGACCAAACATCGGTACTTCTTTGGCTTTTTTGACGGCACGCTCCAGACTTTCTTTGCCAATCATCATCGCACCCAGTGCCACCATAATGCGCTCGAGATTCAAGGTATAAAACACGCCTTCTGAAATACCCTTTTTGTCATCACTTTTTTTCTTGTCTGTCTTGGGTGATTTGGAACCCACCAATGCATCCTTGGGTAAAATCACATCATCAAAATGCACGGTAAATTGTGGATCACCCAAAGCGGCGATATCCAGCTCGGTCATACTGATCCCCTTACTACTTGCTTCCATCACAAAGGTCCCCACCACATCCTTTTTGCCATTCACTTCCAGCCGCGCAACAACCGCCATAAAATAGGCGGAATCTGCCGCAGAAATAAAAGTCTTCTGGCCATTTAAGCGGTAATGATCACCCTCATCTACCGCAATGGTTGAAACATTATGGGTATTCGTTCCCGCTCCCGGCTCCGTGATGCAGTAACAAAATAATTTACCTTCCATCATTTTCGGAAGGTACTCTGTCATCACTTTTTCTTTACCACCCTTACCGGCTGAAACCGCGGCCATGGCCATGGCCGACAAACCAAATTTAGCCGGTGAGCGCCTGACCATAGACTTGGCCATACCCTCTCCGGTTGTAGAGTCACCTGCACTAAACACAGAGTACTGACGAAATACTTCCAGTTTTACCGGCAAAGCGCTCTGGCCATCTGACCAGATCATATCCTGATAATCGGCTAGTTCACCGCCCATGATATCGCCCATTAACGCCATCATATTTGAGGACTTTCCTTCTCTGGCGGAACTTGAAAGGACATTTTGGAGCAATTCAATAAGCTTTATTTCGCGGCTTGATCTCGCTTCAAACTGTATTTCCTGTGCTGCGTTTACCAATCCGGTTTCCCCTGGCAATCCAAGCACCAACTCAGAAAAACGCGAGAGAATGGTTTGATTATTCAGGGGTAGCAAACGTGACATGAGAATCAAGGGCCACAACGATATAATGCCGGTATCACGATCATATCCCGAGCCACCATGGGTTTGCATGGCAATATCACATGCGGAATATGCGGCCTGACTGGCCCTGCCCTTAGCCACTGAGCAAAAGCTGAGCAGCGTCTCAAGGTCTTCCGCCTCATCAAATACTTCTGCCGCACGCTCAAGCAGCAACTTTGCCATCTCAATTTCAGTTTTTGCCACAACCATAGGATGCTGCACAGCTTGATACGAAGACAGTGCATCTTTAAAAACTACCCGCTCGTTAGCATAGGCAACGGTTTTATTAATCAGCCGCTCGCCCCAACCGGCATTCATTAGTCCAAGCATGAATAATTGCCTGCAGGCAATACGCTTGAGATATTCACCGGCATTTCCCTGTTTGCCAAGTAACCCCGAGAGTGGAACCCTGACCCCATTGAACTCGATTGAATCAAAAGAATCACCCGTAGCACACACTTCCTCCCGCTTATCCGTAACTCGGATATTGATATGTGCTGCGCTATAATCTATGCCCGCAGATGATGCATCGACAATAAAGAGACTAAGGCCTTGTTGCGGATGTTTCTCGTCCCAAGCTTCAGTTCTGGCTGCAACTATAAGATGGGATGCCCCTTGCGCGCGCACTGCATAACACTTGTTCCCATCAAGAATATAATGATCATCCTCAACCCGTGCTTTGGTGGCTATATCGAAAAGACTTCGACCCTGAGCGTGCTCCATATCGGCATAACACCAAAAATCTCCCTGAATAATATGCGGCAACAAACTTTCGCACTGTGCTTGAGTACCTAACGAAGAAACTATGTCTGAACACAAAATCTGGTTAATCAATTGAAAGGAGGCAAGGCCCTCTCTGGCCATACTGAAGAGAAAGACTACAAGATCTGATGTGCTCATGCCCGCCCCGGCAAATTTCGGGTCGGTAATTATTCCCAGATAACCGCTCTTACTGATTTCTTGCCAAAAGGCCTGGGGGAATTCATTATTTTTTGTCACACCTAAAAAATACTGATCGTCATATTGCCTGGATAACTGCAGCACTTGTGCAGCAATTATATTCTGCTCTTCTGTATACAATGATTCTAAAAACATATTTTGCTACCTGTAAAAAAGAACCCTCACTAATGAGGACAACTTCAGCACAAAGTCAGTCCCTCAAAATTACCCGACTCGCGCCACTCGGAAATATAGTCAAAATAAGCAACAGCACCCGCTGGATATCCCACTGACAACTTGGATGCAGCAGTCATTGCCTGGCCTTCGTTGTTGTAATATCCCGGCGTACAATCTGGTGATCCGATAACACTGGGCCGGCCTGGACCTGTCAGCAGTAGATCAATCCACTCCTGCTCTGCTTCCCGGGTTACTTCAACCTGTTTATATCCACCATCAAGGGTGTGTTTTATGATACTGGCAATGGTTTTTCCAGACTCCGTTAGATTGTGCGGCACATTTGATATCAGGTTCGCTCCCTGGGTCGGCTGCACAATAAAGGCATTGGGAAAGCCATGAACATGAATACCGTGCTTGGTCCGCATCCCCTGGGCCCAATAGTCAGATAATTTAACCCCACCCCGCCCCACCGTATCAAAACCGGCGCGTCGTGTGGGCTCTGTACCCACTTCAAACCCTGACGCATAGATAATGCAGTCAACGGCATACTCCTTACCCTCTACAACGACACCACGCTCCGTTATTTTCTCCACACCCTTACCGTTGGTATCCACCAAGTATGTGCCTGGCTCATTGAAGGCCTGCAAGTATTCATCGTGAAAACAAGGACGTTTACATAGTTGGCGATACCATGCTTTCAGGTTTTCAGCAGTTTTCTTATCCGTGACAATGCTGTCCACCCTGGCACGAATTTCATCCATTTTTTCATGATCAGAATCTTCCAGGGCATCCATCATGCCCTCATAGTTCATTTTTTCTGGAGGCAGGCTTAGGACCTTTGCACGAATGCGTCTGGACAGCTCGGTCCAGCCATCCATGACCAGATCTTCATCAACCTCACCACCGGTCTGATTCGCGGTAAAATTATCCAGCCAGCGCTGCTGCCATCCGGGGGTGGCCATTTTATCAAACCACTCAACATCCGTAGGTTTATTACCCCGCACATCTATCGACGAAGGTGTTCGTTGGAAAACAAAAAGCGCCTTACAGGCTTTAGCCAGGTGTGGCACACATTGAACTGAGGTTGCGCCCGTGCCGATAATTGCAACGCGTTTATCGGCCAGGTTTTCCATGAAGGCACCCGAAGGATCACCACCCGTATACTGATAATCCCACCGGCTGGTATGAAAAGCATGGCCCTTAAATGATTCAATCCCGGCAATGCCAGGCAACTTTGGCACATGCAGGGGACCAGTGCCCATGGCAACGAACTGTGCGGTAATTTTGTCACCACGATTAGTGCCAATATCCCAGTGCGCCTCAGTTTCGTTCCACTCAAGCGTATTAACTTCAGTATGAAACATCGCATTGTCATACAGGCCGTAATACTTGCCTATGCGCTGACAGTGTTCAAGTATTTCAGGCGCATGGGCATATTTCTCGGAGGGCATGTGGTGAGTCTCCTCAAGAAGCGGCATGTATACCATCGATGCGGTATCACATTGTGCACCCGGATACCGATTCCAATACCAGGTACCGCCGAAATCCCCACCTTTTTCAATTATTCGCACATCCTTAATGCCCGCTTCTACAAGCCTTGCAGCGGTAACTAAACCCGCAAACCCACCACCGATAAAGGCAACAGTGACATGATCATGCCGGGCTTGCCGCTCTACCCTGGGCGTATAAGGATCTTCAACAAAACCTGCAAACTGTCCTTTTAACTGCAAATATTGATCGTTACCGTCCGATCGCAATCGCTTATCACGTTCCTGGCGATACTTGTCTCTAAGTGCTTGCTTATCCATGATGGAATTTCCATTAATTTTATATGATATCGTCGGGCCGGGTTTTTTCCGCAGCCCTTCGCTTTTGCCAAAGACTGTAACACAGCATGGTTTTTGAGATACCCCAACCCTGAGTGAAGACCAGGACTCACTCCACCAAGCCCGACCCGGTTGCAGCCCTTACAGAATAGTTTTAACGTGCTAATTCTTGTGCAGCATAAGTACGCAAAATAACTGCTTAAAACGATTACTAAAACCGGTTACTAAAAACAACTACTAAAAATAACTACACAAAGAGAACCATTCATGTCAAAAATTCAATTCGGAACGGGCATCAGAACACAAACAAATATTGCCGCTAACGCGCGTTATATTGAAGACCTGGGTTTTGACGTATTGAGTGCCGGGGAGCATGTCAGTTTTCATGGCCCGATTGGCAATACCTATATCACCCTCAGCGTAGCCGCTGGTGCAACAGAGCGCATTCAGCTAATGAGCGCCATCGTATTACTGCCTTTATATCCCGCCGCTCTAGCGGCTAAACTCGGAGCCGCACTGGACAACGCGTCCAATGGCCGATATCAATTTGGTATTGGTGTGGGTGGAGAAAATCCAAAAGAATTTGAAGCCTGTGGTATACCGGTTAAAGAGCGTGGAGCCAGGGCTACAGAAGCGCTTCAGGTCATTCGCAAATTATGGACCGAAGAGACGGTCACTTTTGACGGCAAATTTAATACCCTCAACGGTGTGGGTATTAACCCACGCCCCATACAGCAACCAGGCCCACCGATCTGGGTCGCTGGCAGAAAAAAAGCTGCCATGCGCCGTGCAGCACTGCATGGTGACGGCTGGCTACCCTATATGTACACCCCGGATATGCTGCGCGACAGTCTTGCAACAATCACAACCCTGCGGGCCGAGAATAATCTCAGTATGGACAATTATAACCAGGGCGTTTTTATATTCACCTGCGTCCACCCTGACAGAGATAAAGCACGAGAAATGGCCGCTGTTCAGCTGGGTAAAACCTATGCCCAGGATTTCGACAACCTGGTCAACAAATACACCTTGATTGGCACCCCGGAGGATTGCCGCAAGCGACTGCGCGAATATATCGATGCGGGTAGCTCTTTATTTATGCTGACTTCTGCCTGCCCGGAATCATACCTGGATGAAAATATCCGCTTGATAGCAGAAAAAGTCATCCCTGCTTTCCGCTAAATCGACGGTCCAATAAAATTACCTCACCTTACCTCTTATAGACCGACAACTATCCAGCGTTGTGGCTGTGGCGCACGGACTCAAGAGACAGGTTTGGCAAGGAGACTTCCTTGCCAAACCACTATCAAACGTGCTTTATTTGAACTTCAAATAAAGCTTCATTTTCATTGGCTGGGGGGTTGGCTATGCGAGACGGATATAAAATTATTGATACCGACTGTCACCAGATGGAACCACTAAGTATGTGGTCCGACTATATTGACCCTGCATTTCGTGGTCGCGAGCCGGGTTATAAATCCTACGATGGCAGAAGCCTTTTATGCGTCGAAGATGAACCTGTCACGCCGCCGGAATCTGAAGGTAAATACCCCATGCATGCGCCGGAGTTCCTGCAGGCGGTGAAAAATGCCATGAAACGATTTGAGCGTGCTAAGCACGCAAAGTTTGATGCTGCCAGTCGATTAATGGACATGGAAGATGAAGGCGTTGATATACAGGTCATATATCCAACCATCGGCGGACAGCTGGTCGGACGAGAATATAAAGACCCTGAATTGCTGTTGGCAATTTGCCGGGCCTTCAATGACTGGAGCTGTGAATACTGTTCAAAAGATCCCGACCGATTACGTTGGGCGGCCATGCTACCCATACAGGCGCCAGATCTTGCCATGGAAGAAGCTAAACGTACTGCAGCCAAGGGCGCGGTCTCGTTCTATATTCGGCCCAATCCAGTCTCCGGACGCAACCTCTATCATGAGAAAAACTGGCCTCTATGGAAACTCATAGAAGCATTGAACATTCCTATCAGCCTGCATGATTCAGGTTCACCTCGCCTACCCTCTTTCGGTGACCGTATGGACTCGCATACAAGCGGTCACATACTTGCGCACCCGTTTGAAGCCATGTCCGCAATGGCTGGACTGATTTGGTTTGGCGTTGCAGAGAATTTTCCGAAGCTGCGTATTGTACATGTTGAGGCCGATGCGGGCTGGGCACCATACTGGTTACAGCGCATGGAGCAACATTATGACTTTTCCGGAAAAGCAGAGCATCCGCATATGAAAAAGTCGCCAACCGACTATTTTATGCAGAATTTTTTTGTTGCTGCCCGGGGTGATGAAAGAACCCTGGGCGCAGCCATCGATCTGGTCGGTAATGACTATTTTCTTTTCAATACCGACTATCCGCATGCTGATGGTACATTCCCCTGGGGAATGAACAGTCTGATCGAGCAAAATATTTCCGAAGAATCAAAACGCAAAATATTTTGGGACAATGCAGCAAAAGCCTATGCGATTGATTCGTAAAAAATAGCTACACATCAAAAACCGTTTTAGAGGAACATAATAGTGACCAAAAAAGTAGTGTTGATTCCCGGAGAAGATGCCGCACCGGAAGCATTTCACCCCACTGTGGAATTGATCAATCAAATGCAGCTGGATCTGGATTGGGTGCGACCACCCGTAGGCGAATCGGGTATTGCCGAAATGGATAACCCCTTTCCACCCGAGGCCAAAGAAGCTATAGATAACTCGGATGCCACTCTGTTTGGCTCGACCAACGGGACCAGTGGACGTGCCATGCGTTATCTGCGATGGGGTCTGAAAACCTACGCCAATGTCAGACCTGCGCGCTGGTTTCCTGGTTGTAACAGCCCGCTAAAAAACCCCGAAGGCATTGATATGGTCGTCGTGCGGGAAAATATGGAAGATACCTACGTCGGCGTAGAAGGTGACTTGGAAGATCTGGCAGAGGTTAATTTGATCAGTCGTTTACATCGTAAACCTATCTCTGAAATGGGCAAAGGTAAGTACGCAATGAAGGTGATTACCGAAGCCTGTACCCAGGACATCACCCATTTTGCCTGTAAGCTGGCCTTAAAACGTTCTGCAGAGAGCGGTCGAGAACCTCATGTAACCAGCGGCACCAAGCACAATATTTCTCCCGTAGCAGACGGTTATTTTCGTGAAATTGCGTTAGAAGTAGCCAAAGAATATCCTGACGTGCGATTTGATACTCTGCTGGCAGATGACATGGTGCATAAAATGGTCGTTAACCCCCAGGGTTTTGATGTCATACTTCTACCTAATTTATATGGCGACCTCTTCTCCGATGCAACGGCCGGCGTAATTGGTGGTTTAGGTCTTGCTCCCAGCGGCTGCTATGGTAAAGGTTATGCCTATTTTGAATCAGCCCATGGATCCGCACCCGATATTATGGGTCAGAATATAATCAACCCCACGGCGACCATTTTATCAGCAGCAATGATGCTGGAATATTTGGGTTATGCTGACGAAGGTAAGCACTTGGTTCAAGCCGTTGAAAAGGTATATGCGGATGGCAAGCATTTAACGCCGGATCAGGCAGGCACTGCCAGCACCACAGAGTTTTGCACCGCAGTATCAAAATATCTGCGTTGATACTAACTAACGAGCGGGCCTTAACCACTTTTCCTGGCAAGGCTCGCTCATCTGCTCTATAAAAGAATTATTCGCTGTTCCGCTAAAAATACGAACAGCGTGTTTTAATATGAGAATTGGAGAACCTTTATGAAATACGGCATTTCGTTTGCAACCGCAGGCCCCTATGCACAACCGGACTTATTCGAAACCCTGGTACTCACAGCTGAAGAAGTTGGCATCGAGTCTATCTGGGCGGTAGAGCACGTAGTCTTACCGGTTGGATTTAAATCTAAATACCCATACAGTAAAGATGGTGATTTCCCGGGAGGCGAATCTGCTTCCTTCCCAGACCCTCTGGTAGCGCTGTCCTATGCTGCGGGTATGACAAAAAAATTGCGGCTGGCCACGGGTATCATGATTTTACCTCAACGCAACCCGCTCTATGTTGCCAAAGAATGGGCCTCTCTGGACGTATTGTCCCGAGGCCGCGCCATGATGGGTGTGGGTATCGGCTGGCTGCAGGAAGAAATGGAAGCTGTAGGTATTCCCTTTAAGGAACGCGCCGCCCGAACAGAAGAAGCAGCTATGGCATTACGTTCGCTCTGGAAAGAAGAACCTGAAGCCTTCAATGGCAAATACTATAACTGGCCTGCGGTTCAGTCTAACCCCAGCCCCGTACAAAAACCCGGTGTACCCATTATTGTTGGGGGCAATGTGGAAGGTGCAGCCCGCCGCGCCGCACGTGTTGGCGATGGGTTTTATCCAGCCTCAGGCAGTTTGAAAACGCTGCCAATTCTGCTTGATGCCATGCGTGATGAGTGCGCAAAAATTGGTAGAAACCCCGATGAAATCGAACTCTCCGTTGCCGGAGGCAAGCTCGACCCAGGCAGAGTCGCACGCTATGAAGAAATCGGCGTATCAAGAATGCTCATTTCTCCACCTGCTTATAACGCAGATGGACTCAAACGCGCCTTAAACGAATTTGCAGACAACGTTATCGCAAAAACCTGATCAGATAGCATTCGATTAAAATCAATTAAAGATATAAACCGTAGGAGAATAAATTATGTTCCATCCAGCGCTTAAAACACCCCTCTGCGAACAACTGGGTATTGAGTACCCGGTTCTGCAGGCAGGCATGGGTTTTGTTGCAATCGGTGATTTAGTAGGTGCCGTATCTGAAGCTGGCGGTCTCGGCTGCCTGGGTGCAGCAACGATGTCGGCACCCAAGCTGCGCGAAGAAATTGCTACAGTACGCCGAAAAACAGATAAGCCTTTTGCAGTGGATTTACTATTTGCCAAAGGTGGCAGTTCATCCGCGCAACCTTTCACCGACGATGTAGCAGAATCTATAGAGATCGTTTTTGAAGAGAAAATACCTGTACTTGTCAGTGGTTTAGGTGATCCAGGACCCATCGTCGATCGCTGTCATGATGCCGGAATGAAAGTACTCAGCCTTACTGGCAATACCAAGAATGCCCTGCGTTTACAGGACAGCGGCGTGGATGCCGTCATTGCGCAAGGTTATGACGGTGGCGGTCACACTGGCCGTGTGGGCGGTATGGCCCTGTTGCCATCAGTACTGGATGCACTGAATATTCCCGTACTTTACGCGGGCGGTGTGGGTGATGGCCGAGGGTTGGCTGCGACATTTGTCATGGGTGGTCAGGGTGTTTGGTGTGGCACACGTTTTATCGCCACCTACGAAGCCTGGGGACACGATAACTACAAGAATGCCATCGTAGAAATAGGCGATGAAGGCACCATACGTACCCGCTGTTTTTCTGGCAAGCCCTGCCGTATGTATGCCAATGGCACAACCAGTGCCTGGGAAAACCCGGAATTGCAAGCAACTATAGAACCCTTCCCCTTACAAATGCGTAATGTCAGTAAATGGTTGGGAAAAGACCCCTATATGGCCGGCCGTAGAGATGGCGAAATGGCTGTGGGCGCATGTGCTATGGGTCAAAGTGCTGCGGTAATAAATGCAGTGCAACCCGCGGGTGATGTGGTTCTGCAAATTATGGAAGAAGCAACCCAGGCATTGGAGCGCGTTCATCCTATGGGATAACTCGACAGCCGCGCCGATATACAAATAGTCAGCTAGTTAGTCAAACAGGAGAACAATATGAATCTGGACCCCATTCTGCCCCAGAAGAGAAGTGACATCATGCATCGCGAAGGCTGGTGGCAGGATGAGAATATATTGGATTATTTTGACGCCGCGGTCTCTGAAAACCCTAACGATATCGCTGTAGTCGATTTTCGTGTTGAGTCTGGCGTTAAAAACTCCGTGACTTATCGTGATCTCGATACAAGAGCAACAAAAATAGCTATCGCTCTCGCGCATTGCGGCATCGCAAAACAGGACGTGGTCTCTGTCCAGTTACCGAACTGGTGGGAATTTGTTGCGACCAATATCGCTTGTTTGCGCATCGGTGCAGTATGTAACCCCTTGATGCCAATCTTCAGAAAGCGAGAGTTATCCTTCATGGTTGATTTTGC
>JAHRWB010000007.1 GCA_019090385.1 Pseudomonadales bacterium
CCAATATCGCTTGTTTGCGCATCGGTGCAGTATGTAACCCCTTGATGCCAATCTTCAGAAAGCGAGAGTTATCCTTCATGGTTGATTTTGCCGAGTCAAAGGCATTAATCGTACCCAAGACCTTTCGCGGGTTTGACCATGAAGTCATGATTGATGAAATGCGGGATGATTTTCCTCATCTGAAACATTTATTTGTAGTAGGTGGGAACGAACCCGGCAGTTTTGAAAACCAGCTCCTTAACCACGACTTACCTGATAATTCCCAAGCACTGTTTAAAGAAAGAAAATTGGACCCCAGTGATGTGGTCTTATTGATGTACACATCCGGTACTACTGGTATGCCCAAGGGTGTAATGCATTGTGCTAATACCTTGATGTACAACATAAAACAATTAACAACACAGTGGCAGCTCACTGCAGATGACGATATCTTTATGGGCTCTCCCCTGGCCCACCTCACCGGTTTTCTCGTAGGTATGTGGATGCCTCTGGTACTGAAGGCAAAGATGATTCTTTTGGATACCTGGAAAGTCAGTGATGCCTGGAAACTGGTAGCTGAAGAACAGGCATCGTTTACCATGGGCGCTACACCGTTCCTGGCTGACATGACCAATTCAGACCAGGCCACATCCTGTAACTCTGAGCGGTTTCGTATTTTCGTCTGTGGCGGTGCACCCATTCCACGCATTCTGGCAGAAACCGCAGCCCGCGAGCTGGATATTCACCTGGTCGCGGTCTGGGGTATGACAGAATGCGGTGTAGTGACATCCACTCACCTGAATGATCCTAAAGAAAAAGTATTTGGCACTGACGGCGTTGCTGTACCAGGCTGCGAAGTTAAAATTGTCGATCACAATCAACAAGCTGTAGCCGCCGGTATAGAAGGTAATCTGTTACAACGTGGCCCATCTACCTTTGTCGGCTACCTGAAGCGCCCGGAAGACCATGGTGTGGGAGAAGACGAGTTTTTCGATACGGGTGATCTTGCCACAATGGACGAAGATGGATATATCCGTATTACCGGTCGTTCCAAAGATATTATTATCCGTGGGGGCGAAAATATTCCCGTAGTAGAGATCGAAAACCTGCTCTACAAACATCCGGATATCGTTGATTGTGCAGTGGTAGCCATGCCGGATGAAAGGCTCGGGGAGTTGGGCTGCTTATTCGCAACATTAAAATCGGGTGCGGCATTTTCCTTCAATGACATGATCGGTTATTTACAGGAAAACGATATGTCAAAAAGCTATTGGCCACAGCACATGGAAGTATTGATTGATATGCCAAGAACGGCCAGCGGTAAAATTCAAAAGTTTGAACTGCGAGAAGCGGCGAAAACGGTCAGAGAAAAGACGGTATAGACGGGCTAAACAAACTACTGGCTTAGTTTTTTCTATCACTATTTATTAATCTTCGCCGAGTCTCAGGCTTACCCGGCGAAGATTAATATTATTGAGCCGCTATAGAATCCTGGACAAAACCGGCCAGCCCTGCCTTGAGCAACCACCTGGCTCTGCGCAGCCCCTATTATTTTGCTGCCGCGCCCGTCTCTTGTCCCTAGCCCTGCCCTGCCATAACACCGAGCTTTCCGATAATCCCATGGGCTTCGGCAACAATATCCTGCACCAACTGACCAGCTGGTTTTACCTTGTGAATCAACCCGGCAGTTTGGCCGGCAGGACATGATCCATTGGCCATATCACCATTCTCACGCCCTGCAATAGATGCGGGTTCACCAACAGCTTTCAGTTGTCTCGGGAAAGGCAAAATCTCTTCAGGGTGAGATTCCCAGTAGTCGGTAAAATCATTTTTGATCAGTCGACAGGTTTTTCCGCTATGCCCTTTGCAGACAATTGTGCCGGTAAGATCAATATCTACAATTTTTTGTTTGTAGTTTTCATGGGCATAGGATTCTTCCGTAGTAATAAAGCGTGTGCCCATCCAAATACCCTGGGCGCCCATCGCCAATGCCATTACCAGACCTCGTCCATCCGCAAAACCACCAGCAGCAATTAAGGGCAAGTCGGTCGCATCAACTATAGAGGGAATAAGAACTGCCGTACCTATTTGACCAACGTGACCACCACCTTCCTGCCCGGAAGCAATCAAACCGTCCACTCCACCGGCCGCGGCCTTTGCAGCGTGCCGAGCGGCACCGATCACAGACATGACAAAGATGCCTTTTTTATGGGCTTTCTCGCAAATTTCTTCCGAGGGACTGCCCAAGCCGGACACAATGACCGGAACCTCAGCATCAATCGCTACCTGAGCCATGCGCTCTATATGCGCATCATGTTTATTATCTTGCTGGCTAGGTCGCCCAAAAAGAATATTTACACCAAAAGGTTTATCGGTTATCGCGCGTAATTTGGCTATTTCCTCTTTCAAAACGTCTGGCGTCATATAGCCTGAGCCTATACAGCCCAAGCCACCGGCCGCGGATACCGCTGCAGCCAGTTCGTGCCTTGCAACATATCCCATGCCCGCTTGAAAAATAGGATAATCAATACCCAGCGTTTCACAGATAGGCGTACGAAGCGCCCCCATTTTGCTATTTGAAATACTAGCTGCTGCCTCTGCCACGGATCTCTCCTGATGTTTATTTTTATGATAAGTAAGCTATTGAGTGTAAGGTTTCATACGCTGGATAACCAGCCTCATGCTCGCGGATATTGGCCCTCATCCACAAAAGCGTATTTGTGATAAATCTGACAGAAAGAAGGGTTTCAAATCAATAGTGTTCTGCCCAAAAGCGTTTTCCGGGAACCCATTCAAGCTTGCTTTAACCCACTATTTAAGGGTAAGTGACGCCTGCATGGTTATCCCGCCATCACCATCGACCACCCACAAATTCAAACCACCATCAACCACACAACCTTGAACATGAAATGGCTTGGCATCAAGCAAGGGTTGAACGGCCCGGTACTCGAAATGTTCAATGTTGGCCTCGGGCAAATATTC
>JAHRWB010000138.1 GCA_019090385.1 Pseudomonadales bacterium
TGAAGGCTCTTTGTTGGCTAAAGGCTTATCTTCTTGCTTCGCTGAAGGCTCTTGCTTCGCTGAAGGCTCTTGCTTCGCTGAAGGCTCTTGCTTCGCTGAAGGCTCTACCGCTTTGATTTCAGTTTGAACGTTAGTTTGATCTGGTTTTTCGACTGGAGGTTTTGCTGTGGTTTCGCTAGTTACTTTATTGGTAACATTTTCGTCAGTGCGTTTTTTTGCGTTGGCGGCATTCGGTGTGGCAGCTGCCGTACCTCGGTCCCGTCGCGGCTTTCGCATAGAGGATTCAACATTGTCGGGCACTCTGTTCCCGGCTGCGTTGACAGGATCCAGAGCAGGTGTCGGAGTCTCTGAGCTTGTTTTACGTGCGCTAGATTGGTCTGTCTCTGCTCGGGTTTGTTTATTTCGGTTCCTATTTCGCGGGTTCCGGGCTTCTCGCTGAGGTTTGTCATCACGCTGAGGTTTGTCATCACGCTGCGGCTTATCATCACGCTGCGGGCGCTTATCACTTCGCTGTGGTTTGCTATTGCGTTGAGGTTTGTCGCCTCGTTGCGCGTTTTTATCTCGGCTTCCTCGCTGAGGGCTCTCATTCCCTCGCTGAGGGCTCCTTCGACGTGGTTTATTAGCTCTTTGCTGGGTCGTGCGCTCGGGTTTGCTCTCTTGCTCTTGTGTAGCTTCACGATCTTCCGGCGTAGAAAGCAATGCCGTTGCAATTCGCTTGAAAATACCGGGTTGTTTGGCCTGTTTGTTATTGGTGGAAGAGCTACTTTGTTCCTTTCGTGTGTTTTGAGCGGTTCTTTTCCTTTGCTCAATAGCATGGCCTTTAACCGCAGGTTTAACCGGAGATGTACTCTGTGGCTTGGCGATTGTTTCATCCGTTAATGCAAGTTCCGCAACGTCATAACTGTTCACAGGGCTCTCGGCATTCGCATTGTCTTCGCGAATACGCTGTATTTCATAGTGCGGAGTTTGCAATTGTGCTGCAGCAACAATCACTATGTGTGTATCAGTGTGGCGTTCGATTTCAGCAACGTCTGATCGCTTCTCGTTGAGCAAAAAGGCGGCTACATCTAATGGAACAATTGCGCGTATTGTTGAACTGTGCTCTTTTAACGCTTCTTCTTCCAAGGATCTTAAGATAGCCAGAGCAAGTGATTGTATGTCGCGTATACGCCCTTGGCCGGTGCATCGGGGGCATACGATAGTAGTAATTTCATCAAGTGAAGGTCGTAGGCGTTGTCTGGACATCTCCATTAGGCCAAATCGAGAGATTCTTCCAGTCTGAATGCGAGCACGGTCATTATCCAATGCTTCTCGCATACGGGTTTCGACTGCCCGTTGATTGCGTTGTGCATTCATGTCAATGAAATCGATAACAACCAGGCCACCCATATCCCGTATACGCAACTGGCGAGCAATTTCATCTGCAGCCTCTAGGTTGGTACTTAGAGCTGTTTCTTCAATGTCTGCACCTTTGGTAGCACGGGCTGAATTGATATCAATTGAAATGAGGGCTTCTGTTGGATCTATTACCAGACTACCGCCTGAGGGTAGGCGCACTTCTCTTTGAAATGCTGATTCGATTTGTGTTTCAATCTGGTAGCGGCTGAACAGGGGGATGGGATCAGAATAAAGTTTGATGCGGTTTACGAAATTAGGTAGAACTCTTTCTACAAAATTTAGCGCCTCATTGTAACTTTCTTCCGTATCCAATAACACTTCAGTAATATCATGCCGTAGATAATCGCGTATAGACCGAAGTACGATGCTATTTTCTTCATAAAGTAGAGTCGCGACAGGGTTGCTATCGTTGGCGCTCTCAATTGCATTCCACAACTGTAGCAGGTAGTCCAAATCACTTTGCAGGTCTTCTGGAGATCTATCAATGCCGGCAGTTCTGACAATTAAACCCATACCTGCGGGTATTTCCAGGTTACTGAGTACCGCTCGCAGTTTCTCCCGGTCTTCTCCTTCAATACGTCGGGATATACCGCCGGCTCGGGGATTGTTGGGCATGAGTACCAGGTAACGGCCTGCGAGGCTGATAAAAGTAGAGAGTGCGGCACCTTTATTTCCACGCTCTTCTTTCTCAATCTGAACAATAATTTCTTGCCCTTCTTCTACGACGTCCCGAATATTGGTTCGACCACTGCTGTCATTAGATTTCTTTTTAAAATAACTTCGAGAAATTTCTTTTAAGGGGAGAAAACCGTGGCGGTCAGACCCAAAATTAACAAACGCTGCTTCAAGGCTTGCTTCTACGCGGGTAATGCGAGCTTTATAGATGCTGGCTTTAGTATTTGCGCGATCTCGGGGTTCTATATCTAGGTCGTAGAGGCTTTGCCCATCGACCAGAGCAACGCGAACCTCTTCAGCTTGCGTTGCATTTATTAACATTCTTTTCATTGTTGCATAGTCCGTATTGTGGCTAAGCAACGTAAAATATTTGCAGTATTGTCAGGAATCCCATGCATTTAGCGTGCATGTATATATGGTAAACCAGTTGTATGATTTACCTAACTTTTATGTCTCTTTCATTCCTGCGTTTTTTTTGAAATTGTTTTAAATCTACCCGACGTATCGGGTTTTAACATCAATGGTCAGCGTTGCATTTTATTTGGATAACGCCAGACTAAAAAATCTCTTAAAATTTTGCTTCGACAAACTGTATTTACGTTGTTCAGCGTATTGCCGTATTTATATAGTTTTGTTTCTTTCTGTGTTCGTTTCTTTTAACTTTTGTTTCCGTGTCTTAACTTCCATATTCCTAATATTCAATACTTTTCCTAGTATTATTAACTGACAATTGCTTTGGCATTCCTGTTCTGAATGCTCGTTTATTTTGAGTAAAAAATTTAACACTTGTGATGGTATTTAATCTTTTTATAAAATGTCCATGCTCTTATTTTGATTTGAATTGCACTATTCTATAATTTCGCTTCATATTTGCGCATTTCTATAAGAAGGCTTGTGACCATTTGCAATAAATTTGCAATTAATGCACTGATATAAACTTATATAAAAAGTATATGCCTTCACCAAGGTCAGCCCATCCTAGTTAAAGGCTGAGACTTATAGGGTATATTATCTACAAGACATGAGCCCTGAGGCCGGTGGCCTTCGCTGAACTATAGCAGTATTTGTTAAGTCCTTCAATCCATTAAGAAATTGACCAGTTTTTATGCAAATTAGACATATTGAAGTGAGCGAAGCCAGCAGCGGACAAAGAGTGGATAATTTTTTGCTAAGAGAGCTGAGGCAGGTGCCTAGATCTCATGTTTATCGAATTTTGCGTAAGGGTGAGGTTCGCGTCAATGGCAAGAGATCTAAACCAACTCAGCGCTTAGTTATTGGTGATGTAGTTCGCATACCCGTTGAAGATGCTGATGATCGACAAAAGGGGCATGCTGTGCCCACACGCATCCTAAAGCAGCTTGAAACCTGTATTCTATATGAAGATAGGGATTTGCTTGGGATGAATAAACCCAGTGGTTTAGCCGTTCACGGAGGAAGTGGGCTTAGCTTTGGTCTGATAGAATGCGTTCGTAAAATGTATCCTGAATGCGATAAGCTGGAACTGGCACATCGGCTGGACAGGGAAACTTCTGGTTGCCTGCTCATTGCGAAAAATCGCAAAACACTGGTTCGCCTGCATGATATGTTTCGCCGCCGCAAGGTCCGTAAGGATTATGAATTACTGGTTCATGGCCGCTGGAAAAAAAACGATCGTAGCGTACGTCACAGTTTATTTAAATACACTACCAAGTCCGGCGAGCGACGTGTGCGCTTGGATACAGAGGGTAAGTCGGCCAGAACTGACTTTTTCATTGTTAAGCAAAGTCCTCAATTTACCTGGCTTAAAGCGCAACCACATACTGGACGAACACATCAGATTCGGGTTCATGCACTGGCTTGTGGGGCGCCGATAGTAGGCGACGAAAAGTACGCTGGTGACAGTCAGCTTGCATTATCTCAGCAGCGGGGCGTACGGCGATTATGTTTGCATGCATCCCGGCTTGAGTTGCCCGCTTTTGTCGAGCCCGAAGAAAACACGCAAGATTGCAGCGGCTCTGATACCAAGAACTTTATAATTCAAGCGCCTCCGCCTTCAGATTTCACACTTGCATGGCAGAAAATGACTAATTAAAAGGTTGAGGAGCAAGCACGTTGACGCCAGCAGTGTGAAGAAATTTTACTAAACGGATTATCGGCAGTCCGATCAGGGTGTTGGGATCGTCTCCAGATACGCGATCAAATAAAGCAATTCCGAGGCTTTCTGCTCTAAATGAACCGGCACAATCAAATGGTTCATCCGTGCGGACGTAGTGCTCAATTTCATAATTAGTCAGCTGTTTGAGATGAACGCTATAGGTTTCACAGGCAGCTTGGACGCTTCCGTTTGTGGTATTGTAAAGGCAAATGCCCGTCTGAAAAGTAACAGCTTTGCCTCTGATTAACTTTAGTTGCTCTACACTAGCCTCATAGTCACCGGGTTTGCCGAGCTGGGTACCGTCGCAAACGGCTATTTGGTCGGAGCCGATGATCAGGCTTTGTGGATGTCGAGCTCCCACGACTTTTGCTTTGGCAATGGCTAAACGAGAGGCCTTTGCGGCTGCAGTTTCGCTTGGATAGTCTAGGGAGGACTCATCAATGCAGGCTGGATCGATGATGAAAGGGAGTCTGAGTTTTTGCAATAACTCCGCTCGATATGTGGAGGAGGAAGCCAATATCAAGTGCATGTTAGAATCTCCCACTCGAAAAATATGATGAATTTTTGCAAGCTATGCCACAATTGACAACAAATAGATTTTGACAGCAGGCATGTGCATTCATATTATGACGCGCAATATGGCTAAGTGAGTATATATGGAGGTTTTGTCACCTAAAAAACTCTGTAGAAAACAAGCACTTGTCCAAGGGAGCTTGCCTTTTTCAGATTTTTCTAGGTACAAGCGAATTGGTCATAGTGATCAAAGTGTCGATTTTTATCTAAATTTTGCCTTTGATGACCAGAGTTTGGCAGCAGTTAGAGGTCGCGTGAAAAGCCATATAAATTTGGTTTGTCAGCGATGTCTTAGGGAAGTTACGCGTGAACTGGAGGTTCAGGTTGATCTGATTGTGTTAGAATCCGAAGAGCAGGCCTCTGAGTTGAATCATTTGGATTCTATTGTGGTTGCAAGTGATTCAATTTCTGTAGTGGACTTGATTGAGGATGATTTAATTTTGGGCGTTCCGGAGCAAGTTTGTCCAGCATTCAAAGATTGCTACTATAAGCCACAATCTCAACACCCTGATCAAACGTTAGAAGTTAAACAAGCAAATCCATTCGATGTTTTAGCAAAGCTCAAAACGGCGGGCAAGGATTAAAGGAGATTAAGCCAAATGGCTGTACAAAAGAGTAAAGTTAGTCGCGCAAGACGCGGAAACAGAAGAATGCACGATAAACTGGCAAATCCTACAACGTCAATTGATCCTACATCTGGCGAGACTCATCGTCGACATCATGTCACAGCGGATGGCTTTTACAAGGGACAAAGGGTCCTGGGTGATAACGAGTAATCGAGCCATAAAGCCTTAGCGGTAGTGGTTAGTGACAGTTCTAGAGAAAGATACAAAAAGCATAGGCTGGGACATGTAGCGAGGTAGCGCAAAGTGTTCTGGGTTTCCTATACATGCATTGAAGCGATTTTGGAAGAGGGGTATATGCTTGTATAGCATTTGCTCACTCTATAAACTACGCGCTGCCCTGCGGTATTAGATTCCAAATTGGAGAAAGTTTAGCCATGAGTAGCGTTGAAGAAAGGGTCAAGAAACTGATCTGTGAGCAGTTAGGAGTTAAAGAGGACGAAGTCAAGGAAGAGGCTTCTTTCGTAGAAGATCTCGGAGCAGACTCACTGGATACAGTGGAGCTGGTTATGGCCTTGGAAGAAGAATTCGAAACTGAAATTCCTGATGAAGAAGCAGAGCGAATTACGACCGTAAAAGATGCGGTCAGTTATATACTCGCGCATCAATAAATTAAGGCCATTAGTTTAGTCATTGCCCTTGAGCAACACCAAGGTCATTCTCTATCTCTAAGGCCTTTATTCGTAGGGTCGAGTGCCGTGGAATTTTAGGAGCCCTGGAATGGAAAGACGTCGGGTTGTGGTTACAGGATTGGGCGCCGTTAGCCCTCTTGGAAATACCCTCGCGGAGAATTGGGATGCTATTCTCGATGGGAAGAGTGGGGTGGCAGGGATTAGAGTTTTTAATCCTGAGCACCATACCGTAAAGATTGCCGCCGAGGTCAAGGGTTTGGATCTTAGTCCCTACATGGACAAGAAAGAAGCCCGTCGAATGGACCAGTTCATTCAATATGGAATGGTTGCCGGTATACAGGCGATTCAGGATGCCGGCCTTGAGGCTGCTAACCTTGATCTGTCGAGAGTGGGTGTTTCAGTTGGTTCCGGTATTGGCGGAATTAATACTATTGAGGCCACCAGGGACACATACGTTCAACGTGGTCCTAAAAAAATATCTCCCTTTTTTGTTCCGTCCGCAGTAATTAATATGATTTCTGGCAATCTTTCTATTCGTTATGGATATGCTGGCCCGAACCTTGCGGTCACCACCGCGTGTACTACCGGTACACATAATATTGGTATGGGTGCGCGGTTGATTCAATGGGGAGATGCCGACACCATGATTGTTGGGGGGGCGGAATGGGCAACCTCGCCGATCACGATTGGGGGCTTTGCAAACATGAGAGCTCTATCCATGCGCAACGAAGAGCCGGAGGCGGCCAGTAGGCCCTGGGATAGAGAGCGGGACGGTTTTGTGCTGGGTGATGGAGCGGCTGTGTTAGTACTGGAAGAATATGAGCAGGCGAAATCTCGTGGTGCAGATATCTACGCGGAAGTAACCGGCTTTGGGATGAGCGCAGACGCAAACCATATTACCAGTCCCCGAGATAACGGCGAAGGCTTTGTAGCGTGCATGCAGAATGCAATAAATGATGCGCATATTAGTAGCGATGCGATTCAATACATTAACGCGCACGGGACTTCGACACCACAAGGTGATGTGGCTGAAACGCGCGCCATTAAAACAGTGTTTGGTAGCGATACAAAAGTACCTATAAGCTCTACTAAATCCATGACGGGGCATTTGCTGGGAGCTGCGGGTGCGATAGAGGCAGTGTATTCAGTGCTCGCTGTGAAAAATCAAATAGCTCCAGCAACAATTAACTTAGACAATCCCGATGAAGAGTGTGATCTGGACTACATACCCCATACTGCCAGAGATATGACAATAACAAGTGCGCTATCCAATTCTTTCGGGTTTGGTGGTACTAATGCTACAGTGATTTTTCGTCAGGTATAAAAATCGGTATCTTTTTTGATGCGGCCAAAATCTCGGTTTCTGCTACGCACCTTTATTACAGTGTTATTTATACTGACCCTGGTGGGATTGGAGCAGTTATATTCTGCTAATAATTGGTTACGTAGCCCCTTAGCGATCAAAGAGCGTTTTGTTTTAACCTTAAAACCCGGCGCTGTGTTTACTGATCTTAGCCAACAAATAGAAGCAAAGGCGCCTCTGCGCTCAAAACTCTGGGCTCTCTATGCAAGGCTTACTGGCATCTCCAAGCATTTGAAAGCGGGGGAATACTCCATTGATCCCGGCATGGCTCCAATAGAAATAACGCAGCGTATTGTATCTGGTAATATTATTCAGTATAGCTTCCGAATACAGGAAGGCTGGACAGTTAGACAGCTGCGCCACTCCTTGCAGGGCATTGAAAGCCTGCAGCATCAAAGCATGTATTACACGGAACCAGAATTAATCAGAGCGTTAGGGCTCTCAGAGAATGCTTTGGAGGGGCTTTTTTTTCCAGACACCTATATGTATGCAAAAAATGATTGGGATATAAGTTTGCTGCGTAGGGCAAATAGAAAAATGCAGGACGTTTTACACTCGGAGTGGATTAATCGCTCGAATAATTTGCCCCTGCAGGGAGAATATGATGCGCTAAAGCTGGCATCTATTATCGAGAAAGAAACCGGTATTGATTCGGATCGAGCCAGTGTTTCCCAGGTATTTAACAATCGCTTGTTTCGAAAAATGCGTCTGCAAACTGACCCAACTGTAATATATGGTCTCGGCAGTCGCTTTGATGGCAATTTAACGCGGGCACATTTGAATACTGATGGTGTGTATAATACCTATATGAGAAAAGGACTACCGCCAACACCCATTTCCTTGCCAGGGCTGCAGTCCATTAGAGCAGCATTACATCCAAGCCCAGGTAACTTATTGTATTTTGTAGGACGGGGAGATGGCTCTAGTCAGTTTTCTGAAAGTCTTGATGAGCATTTATCAGCTGTGCGGCGTTATCAGTTGGGGGCCGGCAACAGATGAGCAGTGCCGCTCGGTTCATTACGCTTGAGGGTTGCGAGGGTGTGGGCAAAACGACCAACGCTAATCTGATTGAGTCGATATTGCTCGAAGCGAAACTGCCCTTTATTCGTACCCGGGAGCCTGGAGGTACGCCATTGGCTGAATCTCTTCGTGAGCTTTTAATAGTGAAGCGTTCTGAGAAAATTCATCCGTTGTGTGAAGTATTAATGGTGTTTGCTGCCAGAGCACAGCACGTAAACGAGGTAATTCGCCCCGCACTTGAATCAGGTATTTGGGTACTATGTGATAGATTTACTGATGCAAGCTTTGCCTACCAAGGTGGTGGGCGAGGGGTAGAGGACGTGACAATTGAGCAGCTCGAAAATATCGTGCATAGTGATTTGCAGCCAGATTTGACGCTCTATTTGGATATGCCCGTAGACATGGCAATGTCACGTATTCAAGCGCGAGAGCTCGACCGATTTGAAGAAGAGCAGCAAACTTTTTTTGAAAAGGTGCGCAGCGCATATTTGCGTCGTGCTGAAGTGCATGCACGCTTTCATACAATTGATGCTGCTCAGAACCTGGAAAATGTACAATCTGACATTCGTGATTGTTTGCTTGATTTTATTCAATCTGCAGTTTCAGAGTGACAGTCCAACCCTGGTTACAAACAGCTTTTGACAGGGTAGTGACATCCTTTCAACAGGACCAGTTACCGCATGCTTTGGTTATTCATGCCTTGCCGGGCTGGGGCGAGACTCATCTGGCCAGTACAATTGCCCGGTATTTCCTGGCAGACAAATCTGCCCATACCCCTTTAGAGCAGATTGCCCACCCCGATTTTCATTGGCTTTGTCCCGAGGCGCCTGGTAAGCAGATTAAGGTAGAGCAGATACGCAGTTTGAGAAATTTTACCTGCCAAACGAAGCAAGTTGCAGAGCGTAAAGTAGCGGTAATTGTTGATGCCCATATGATGAATGAAAGTGCATCAAATGCACTCTTAAAAACGCTGGAAGAACCTCCAGGTGATTGTCTGCTTATACTCGCCACTAACACTTATCATGAACTCTTGCCTACAATTCGGAGCCGCTGCCAATCTCTTCCCATTTATCCGGTTTGCAGTGACGCAAATACTGTCTGGATTAAAGAAAACCTGGATCTTGTCGGGGTCGATAATATAGCGCTTGCGCCGGAGATACTGGAATTGCTGCTTTTCGAATTTGGGCAAGCGCCGGTATTGGTTCTAGCAGCCCTGGAAAGGGGGGACACGAGCATTCTGGCCGACCTCATATTAGTCTCTAAACAGTCGGGAGAGATCAGTCGCCTGGTTTCAATATGGGCAAAGCAGGAGCTGGATATTATACTTATGCGCTGGATGCGCTACGTGAATCTGATCTTGCGTATGACGCATAGCAGGGACGTTCCTTCCGAGTTGGTAGGGCCTTTGCAGCCATTGATTGCCGTACTTGGCGAGCTATCGTCGAAAGACTTATTTAAGTTTTGGGAGGAGCTGCTGTGGGCAAGGCAGCTGGTTCATAGCACCAGTAACATCAATCAGAATATGTTGCTGGAAAGGTTGCTGTTGCATTGGAGTGATTTACTAGGCGGTGAATAAAATTAACTTATACATTGATTCCGAATACTGTGCGATGCATCATCTAATATTCCTCGGAATATTGTAGATTCAAGCGCAGTCCAATATCTCCAAGGGGTGTTTTGTTGGGTAGGGTTGTAGCTTTGGAATCAAAGTGCTTATCTTCTGGTCGGCTTTTTAAGGATAGGAAGCAGGAATAATGGCAGCTAAACGCGGTACACGTAACGGAATATTGTCATTGGCTATCAAAGACAAAGCGGTGTTATATGCAGCGTATATGCCATTTGTTAAAAATGGCGGCCTCTTTATACCTACCAAAAAAGAGTATGCACTGGGCGACGAAGTTTTCATGCTGCTTAATTTGATGGATGAGGCTGAAAAAATTCCTGTTGCCGGAAAAGTTGTCTGGGTAACGCCAAAAGGAGCCCAGGGTAACCGGGCAGCCGGCATAGGCGTACAGTTTAACGACCAGGATGATGTGGCGCGTAGCAAAATTGAAACTTATCTGGCAGGGGCGCTTCAGTCTGATCGCCATACTCACACTATGTAATAGCGGCTGGGCATGATCGTAGATTCCCATTGCCACCTGAATTATCTTGAGAATGTCCAGCAGCAGCTCGCCTCTGCCCGTGAGGCAGGTGTGAGTGGTTTTCTTTGCATCGGCGTGAATGCGCGAGAATTTCCCCAAATAAGCGACATCACAGCAGATAATCCGGATGTATGGTGTACAGCAGGTGTTCATCCTGACCCGGCAGGAGAGGGTGCCGATTTGACATGGTTGGAACAAACTCTGCTGGAAGTAAATGGCGTGGTAGGTGTTGGCGAGACCGGGCTTGACTATACCAGCTTGTCTGAGTGTGCTGATATCGAACAAACTCAGCATAATCAGGGTGTAAGTTTTTCGCATCACCTCAACTTGGCCGAAAAGCACAATATGCCGGTGATAGTGCATACTCGCGACGCGCAGAAAGACACCTTGGAATTTATGTCCCGGTATCCTGGTGCGGTAGGAGTACTACATTGTTTCACCGAAAATTGGGAAATGGCATGTACCGCTTTGGAGATGGGCTACTATATTTCTATTTCCGGTATAGTCACTTTTAAAAATGCCAGACAGGTACAGGATGTTGCCAATAAAATTCCTGCTGAGCGTCTGCTTTTGGAGACAGATAGCCCCTGGCTATCCCCAGTTCCTCATAGAGGTAAAAAAAATCAACCGGCCTTTGTATGTGATACGGCCCGTTACGTTGCTCAACTCAGAGGCATAAGCTACGAAGAAATAGCTGAGCTGACTTCAAACAATTTTTATTCCCTGTTTGGTAAGATACCCAGATCCTAGTGCGGATCCAGACGGTATAATACTTGTCGTATAGCCAGCTTGTTATTGTGCTCAGTTATCAGAAAATGCACGTTTGAAGAAACTAAATATTGAATGATAACGATGAATAACTACGGAAGTTTCCTGTAATGCGTGCTTGGCTCCGGGATAGGTCATCATCTGAAAGGTAGCATTTTGGTCCTGAAGCGCTTTAAACAGTTTTGTACTGTGTGTAAAAAGTACATTGTCATCAGACATACCGTGAATTATCAATAGCTCGCTTTGTAGCTGCTTCTTGAGCGGAACAATATTGCTTTGAGTGTAACCCTCAGTGTTGTCGGCAGGTATGCCAAGGTAGCGCTCAGTGTAATGAGTATCGTATAAACGCCAATCTGTCACCGGTGCCACTGCCACGCCAGCTTTAAAAATACCGGGTGCTTTTTCTATGCATTTCAATGTCATGTACCCACCATAACTATGGCCAAAAACACCTATGCGTGATGGGTCAACCCAGCTCAGGGTTTTCAGGAAATCTACACCGCGCAATTGGTCTTCAACTTCTATTTTGCCAAGCTGCATATAGATCGGGTCTTCAAATTTTTTCTCTCGGTTTGAGGAGCCGCGATTGTCCAGTTCAAATACTCCAAACCCGGCTTGCGCAAATAACTGCAGAGTAAGGGGGCACCATTCATTTTTAACCCGTTGTACACCCGGCCCACCATATACATGCACGATAATGGGGTAGGTTTGGCCGGGTTTGCATTCCGTGGGTTGGGTGAGCCGATAATGCAGTGTCTGCTTGTCAGCGGCCTTTAACTCACCTAGCACAGCGGTCGAATGGTGATCGACGAGTGCGGAATATTTACTCGCTCTACCAAGCCGGTTATCTGCAATTATTTCCTGGTTTGAGGGGCTAATATCGTTCAAAAATAGCGAAGCGGGTTGCTGCAGGTTCGAGTGGCGATCAATATATTGAGAGCAATCTTTGTTTAAAAATACTTCGTGCCAGCCTGAAGCCTCAGTTAATTGTCGAGCAGGTGCGGCCAATTTTAGATTGGAAACATATAAATGCTGCTCCGTGGGTGATTCACGCCATCCCTCAAAGTAAATATCGTCTCCGTTTGTGCCAACTACTCTATTTACTCTTCCTAATTCACGGGTGATCTGTTTGCACTCGAAAACTGCCATGTCACTTGAGTAATACAAATACAACTGCGAGCGGCCACTGCGCTCAGAGCTCCATACAAATTGTAGAGACCCGTCACCGCCTTTTTGTACCTTGTCGGCTTTGGATAAAAATCGTAAATTATTATGCAGGTTTATCCAGGTTGGCTGGTGCTCAGTGAGAATTGAAGACAAGCTTTCCGTGTGAATGTCGAATGCGCAAAGTGTCAGCACTTGCTGATCTCTACTTTGCACTTGAAGAAACAGGTTTTCAGAGTCAGGGGTGAAATTGATTCTGGCCAGGTAGGGTGCCTGCTGATCATCTAATATTGGATTGGATGGAGGGATAGCGTAATTAATCCAAAGGGTTTGCCGGGTATTCAGAGTGATTACAGCCAGTTTTACTTGTGCGTTTTGTCCACCCGCATAGGGGTACCTTTGTGAAAAGCTGACAAATTCATCGGCATTAATTTCATATCTTTGCGATTCTGGGATGTTACTGGTGTCGACTTGAGTATAAGCGATTCTATTCCCGTCAGGAGACCACCAGTAACCTTCAAATCGATGCATTTCCTCCTGGGCGATAAAATCTGCTATGCCATTCGTTAGAGTCTCACTGGCAGTATCGGTGAGTCGTGTTTCGCCAAGTGTTTGTATATCACAAATGTAAAGATCGCCACTCCGAACGTAGGAAACCTTATCTCCAGTAGGTGAAATACCAAAGTCTGTTTGCCGGGTGTTAGCCGGGGTAATTTGTTTGCAGGTTTTAGAATCACAATTAAAAATATAAAGTGCGCCCTGCACAGGAAATAGTATGGCCTCACTGGATGGGTGCCACAGATAAGTTGTAATGCCCGAGCTGAACATGCGTTTGCGCTCTGCTTCGGCTTTTTCTTCCTGGGTTGGCTCGCTAATATTGGCAAAAAAGAGCGCTGGAAGGAGGGTTACATTCACAAGTTCATGGCTTGTTTTTTCCTCCATATTATATTGCCAGAGGTCTAGGCGCTGTTTATTGTCCGCCGACTGTTTTAAATAAACTAACATACGCCCGTCGGGCGAGAAGGACGGTTGCAGAGGTAATCTACCGTCCAGTGGTGTATCACCAAATACTTGTTCTATCGTTAATACTGTCAATTCTTTTTCTTCCATTAGGCAAGGGTGGGTGCCTTGTATGATGTTATTGCGTTGGTAGTTTGTATGTCAGGATGGTTTATGCTGACAAGCTTGCAAATGCATTACGCGTGAGATTTTCACAGCCCGTTTTGCTTACTAAAACATTGTCTTCGATTCGAATGCCACCATAGGGCAGAAATTGATCGACCTTGCTCCAGTTGATTTTGTTTGTGTGCTTTGTGCTGCGAAACGCATCGAGCAGCATCGGAATAAAGTAAATACCGGGTTCTATGGTAAATACCTGTTTCTCTTCGATATCTCGTGTCAGTCGTAATGATGGAAATCGTTTCGGCGCGCTATTGACAAAAGTCGGTGATGCGCCCAGAAGTCCACCAACGTCATGTGTCTGAAGTCCGATAAGGTGTCCTGCACCATGGGGGAAAAACACATCAGTTATCTCGAAATCAAAAGCTTCTTCCTCTGAGCAGTTTATCAAATCAAAATCGATCAGGATGGTGGCGATTAGACGATGCATTTGCACGTGCAAATCGTAGTAGTTGATACCGGGTTTTACGCGGCTGATTAATTCTTGCTGACTTTCATCCAGGGCCTTGATGAGGCTCGCAAACTCATCGTCAGCGCCGGTGGTACTTGTAGCTGCGTAGGTACGTGTTATATCTGCTGCATAGCCTGAATGGCGTGCACCGGCATCGATAAGGAAGCTGCGAGCTGGTTGTGGTTTATCCAAATCATAATGTTGGTAGTGTAAAATGGCTGCATGTTCATTTAGCGCAATGATATTTCCATAGGGTAGTTCTGGCTCAGTTTGTTTACTTGCTTTCAGATATGCCATATGGATTTCGAATTCGCTGGAACCGGCATAAAATGCTTGTGCTGCGGCTTGATGCCCCAGAACGGCCTTTGAGGCGGCCGTTTTTAAAGCATCGATTTCATATTCCGTTTTATATGCGCGTTGAAAATGCAGATAGTCTAAAAGGCTGGATGGGTTGACTTCAGCAAGCGATTGGTCCGCGCCAGGCTCTGATGGCATGCTTCCCTGTTCTCCAATGCAAGCACTGCGGTTAATCGTAGCCTGGAGCGCATTCGTTGCTTTGGAGAGTTTTGTTAAATCTTCGAAAACCTCGATGTCAAAATTATTCTGTACCTCGGACGGCAGGCTTTTACTTGCATGCCAGTAGTCATTTGGTCGATACAGCATCAGTTGGGGGCGTTTACCGGGTTTGATTGTTAGTACGCTGTGCTGGAAGCCAACGTCGGAAATCCACTGTGCAAAATGGGGATTTAACCTAAACGGAGGGGGTTGGTCATCA
>JAHRWB010000139.1 GCA_019090385.1 Pseudomonadales bacterium
GCGTTTTGATCGCCTGTCTGGTGGTTCTTCAGTTCATACCGAGGACTTTGCGCAGGTGTTTGATATCTATCCCAAAGATAAATATAAAAATGCCACCTCTAGATATATTGCGAAGGTTATTGCTGCGGAGGGAAAAGAGTCAGATTACGTCGAATTTATCAGGCGCCTAACTTTTAATACGCTTATTGGGAATGCAGACATGCATTTGAAGAATTGGTCATTAATCTATCCGGATAGGAGGAGTGCAGCAATCGCTCCTGCGTATGATTTTGTTTCTACTATTCCTTATATCTCTGATGAGCATGCAGCTCTAAAATTCAGCCGAACTAACCGTTTTGATGGGTTTGACGAGGATGAGCTTTCTCATCTCGCTGCTAAGGCCTTGATTCCTGAAAGGCTAGTATTGGATACAGCAAAGGAAACGGTTGAGCTATTTCATCAGCATTGGCAAGAGGAAAAGTCGAACCTACCAATGTTTGATAATGTTGTGGAGGCTATTGATGAACAGCTTAAGAAAGTGCCAATTGCTTCAGCGTAAACGTATATAATGCGGCCTGCTGGCGCAGGCTGAGTAGTTAATTATTTTTTCTGTACAAATTGTTGTACAAAATAGGAATTAGATGTAATGGCAGACGCCAATTTTGTTAATGAAATCAACAAGAGACGCACCTTTGCTATCATTTCTCACCCGGATGCGGGTAAAACTACCATAACGGAGAAATTGCTTTTGCTAGGCAATGCCATACAAATGGCTGGTACAGTCAAAGCAAAGAAATCTAAAAAGCACGCAACATCTGACTGGATGGCGATGGAAAAAGAGCGGGGTATTTCTGTTACTACCTCCGTTATGCAGTTTCCCTACAATGATTGCGTTGTAAATTTGCTGGATACGCCGGGTCATGAAGACTTTTCTGAGGATACCTACCGCACGCTGACTGCTGTGGACAGCGTGATTATGGTTATCGATGGCGCCAAGGGTGTGGAGCCAAGAACCATAAAGTTGATGGAAATATGTCGTATGCGCGATACGCCTATTTTGACTTTTATCAACAAGATAGATCGTGAAATCCGAGATCCCATTGAGGTATTGGATGAAATAGAAGAAATTCTGCAAATACAATGTGCGCCAGTGACCTGGCCAATTGGTATGGGCCGGAATTTGAAAGGCGTATACCACCTGTATGAAGACAAAATATATTGTTTTGAACAGGGGCACGGCAGCCACTTATTTGATTATCCAGTGATTGAGGGTTTGGACAGTATTGAGGCAAGGAATTATCTGGGTGAAGAATATGATTTCTATTGTGAAGAAATTGAACTGGTTAAGGGTGCCAGTCATACTTTCAATCGTCAGGATTATCTGAATGCAGTGCTGAGTCCGGTGTTTTTTGGTACCGCATTGAGCAATTTTGGTGTTACCCAGATGATAGACGGTTTTGTAGAGTGGGCACCCACACCCTTACCGCGGGAGTCTGTAACGCGTTTGGTAGAACCTAGCGAAGAAAAATTTTCGGGATTTATTTTTAAGATACAAGCGAATATGGACCCTCGACATCGTGATCGAATTGCCTTTTTGAGAATTTGTTCTGGGAAATACCAGCACGGTATGAAGTTACATCATGTGCGCTCGGGTAAGGACACCAGGGTAAGTGACGCGGTGACATTCCTGGCAGGAGATCGTGTTCAGACTGATGAAGCTTTTCCAGGAGATATCATTGGTATGCACAATCACGGATCTATACAGATAGGTGACACATTTACCGAGGGGGAAAAGTTTCGCTACTTGGGCGTGCCAAATTTCGCACCTGAGTTGTTTCGGAATGTGAGGGTGGTGGATCCGCTGAAAACCAAGCAGCTTGAGAAAGGGCTTGTGCAGTTATCTGAGGAGGGCGCTACTCAGGTATTTACCCCTTTGACCCGGAAGCAGTCCATTGTGGGTGCAGTTGGTGTGTTGCAATTTGATTTGGTCGCATTTCGCTTGAAGGATGAATATCGTGCTGACTGCGTATATGAGCCATCCAATGTATTTAGCGTTCGGTGGATCACGTGTGAAGATAAAAAAATGCTGGAAGAGTTTAAGAACAAGCAGATGGATAATCTGGCCATGGATGGGGGCGGTTTTTTGACTTATTTAGCGCGCAATCGAGCCAATCTTCAGTTGGTACAGGAGCGGTGGCCAGAAATTGAATTCGCATCAACTCGGGAGCATTAACGAGAAGCGGGATTTCTGGCAAGTATGTCTAAGTTTTTCCAGCATAGGCCAACGCATAGTGTAATCCTGTACTAGTGTTAAGCCATACGGTTTTGGAAGACTCAAATGTATGGCTAACATCCTGGTAATAGATGACGACGAACAGATACTGAGTGTAGTTAGGGATATGTTGCTTATTGATGGGCATACTGTTGAATTAGCCGCTGATGGAAACATTGCCGCTGAGCTATTTAAGCAAAAGGCCTTTGATTTGGTCATTACTGATTTAATCATGCCGGAAAAAGAAGGCATGGAAACAATTGTTGAAATACGTACCTTGAGGCATGACATCCCTATTATCGCTATGTCGGGTGGTGGTCGAATCGGAACAGTAGACTACTTGAACACAGCTAAATATATTGGAGCAGATGCGACCCTGGCGAAGCCGTTTAGCCTGACTGAACTCAGTAAACTGGTGAGCCAATTGTTAGATACAGGATCTGGTTCTTAAAGGGTTTTGCCTGTTCCTGGAGCGATCAGTTAGTTAGTCCAGTGCAAAGGGGTTGTCTATAGCAAAGCTGACGGTTTGTTCAAAACCCGGAATGCGTAGCTCTTCTGAAGACATTTCTAAATCTTCTCCTTCTAGTACGCCATCACCAAATTTGTATACCGGCTGTGTTTTACCGTTTATTGTATCTACATCGTATTGATGACTGGCAGCCGCAACGGCCTCATTGTTTTTAAGGTAGTGCGTCCAGGCTTTTTGGCCATGTTTTTGTTTGAGTAATTCCGAGGTGAAGTTGGGCGACAGGAGTACACCTGTTGCATTGTTTCCACCAAAGCCCTTGGAGTTAATCAGGGTAGCATCCAGTGTTGCAAGATCCAGTTCCAGGTGCGCTTTGGAGAAATTCAGATTTTTCTGGTAAACATCGGATGCAATTTCATCCATGGTGGAGATGCCTGGCAACCATCCATGCGCCCAAGTTCCTAGTGCGCTGACTAACTGGTCGCCCGAGGCGGGTGCCATGGGGTGACCAAGATAAGCTTTAATAGCTGCCACAGGCCAGTTGCTAATACCAAAGGCACCGGCCAGTTCATCCATAATCTGGGATTCTGTGACTCTGTTTTGTGGAGTGCCAGTACCGTGGGCATGTATACAGGTATGATTGTTTAATGCTTTGTCGCCAAGGATGCTTCTGGTCAGGCCAAGTGCTTTCCCCATAGTAATATAGTTACCAATGCCAGGGCCGGGGATGGATTTTTTAAAGCCGTCGGCGTTAATGTATACGCCTGGGACTGCACAATGAATGTTGGCACCCATTTCCAAGGCTAATTCATCATCCATGAGTATTGTATATATAGATGCTTCTGCAAGAGTAAATCCGCAATTTTCCGCAAATGGGCGGGAAGCGCGTCGGTAATCGGGATTACCCTGAATACCATCCAATGCACACAGCTCATCGTCTTCCGCCAGGGCTCGCATGGTAGAAAACCCATCGATGATTTCAGGCAGTATACCGGCTTCTGAGTTACCGACGATGACAACCCGCCGTTTGCCTTGTTTTATATCCTCAATGCCAGCATTGAGATTATATAAATAGGTGGCACATGCACCAATAACGGCTCCCGTAGAACCGACATTACCCAGAACATAGGCATTAACGAAATCGCCTGGCATTTCAACCAGTCCCAGTGCTATGTTTTTAGAACTGACCCGCTTGCCGATGGACGCCGCTTTGAGTAGGCCGCCATTTCCATGATAGTCCATTTGTCCCATCGCACTGGCAGCATATACAGCGATTTCATCGGGCTTAACGGCATCCTTTATTGTCTGCCAATCTATCCCGATAGAGCCAACTGCATCGGAAGCACCATAAACGGCCAGCTGCAATCCTCGGGGATGACTGCGGGACGGATACAATTTCCCTGGTTCAAAGCCGCTTGGTAACTGTCCTGCACAGGATACTTTAGATTTTTTTGTGTCGGGAAAAAGTGCCTCGACATTGCCTTTAACCTGGATATGGTAGGTGCCATCCTGCTCTTTTACCTGCCAATTATCGGGAATGCTACGAGGCAGGTGTTTTTTTGACAGTTGAAAACTTACTGTGCCGCTATCATGGGAGAGCTTAACCATCTTTTGAAGCTCAACATTATCTGTGTCAAAGGACTCAATTTTTCGTATTAGGGTGTGTTCATCAATATATTTTCGAATATCCGCATCACTGGATGACTCCTCAATATTCATCAGCTGAGCCAGACTGGCATAGGTTGAGTCCTTGTCAGCCATACTTAGCTTATCGACGATCAAGCGTCTGAAGGCGTGATGGTGGGATACACGCCCGGCGGGATTTACCCCGCCAAATCCAACAACTACCGGTAACCGAGTCATCTACACTCGCTCGATAGCTATTGCCGTCGCTTCACCGCCGCCAATGCAAAGTGCAGCGATGCCACGTTGTTTATCGAGGCGTTGCATGGCATGGGCCAATGTTACAATCAGGCGACTGCCGGTTGATCCAATGGGATGGCCCTGGGCACAGGCGCCACCATAGATGTTGAGTTTTGCGGGATCTATTTGTAAATCACGCAGAGCGATCATCGTGACCATTGCAAAGGCTTCATTAATCTCAAATAGATCTACGGAGTCTTTACTCCAGCCGGTTTTTTCCAGTAACTTTTCAATGGCCATTACCGGCGCAGTGGTGAATTTTGAAGGGTGATGGGCGTGGCTGGTATGCGCAACGATACGCGCGAGCGGTTTTAGTCCCTTTTCCTGAACGAGGGCCTCATCCGCCAGAAGCAAGGCGGAAGCGCCATCGGAAATTGAGCTGGAGTTTGCTGCGGTGATAGTGCCATCATCCTTAAATGCCGGTCGGAGCTTGGGGATTTTTTCCAGCTTTGCGCGTTTAGGCTGTTCATCGGCTGTGATTTGGACTTCGGTTTTATTTGCGCCCATTACGGTCAAAGGAACGATTTCAGTGTCCAACCATCCTGATTCAGTGGCTTTACGCGCTCGTTTCACAGATTCAACAGCATACGCGTCCATTTCCGCCCGAGTGAATTGGTATTCGTCTGCTGTAGTCTGGGCGAATGTGCCCATGGCCGCGCCAGTGTCTGCATCTTCAAGTCCATCAAAAAACATTGCGTCCTTTAAATCAGTATGACCAATGCGTGCGCCTTGGCGAGCGTTGGCCATCAGGTAGGGTGCATTGGTCATACTTTCCATGCCACCAGCGATCATGCAAGGATGGTTGCCTGTGCGAATAAGATCATATGCCAGCATTGTGGCCTTCATACCAGAGCCACATACTTTGTTGATAGTGGTTGCAGGGCACGAGTCGGGTAGGCCTGCCTGCCGCATAGCCTGGCGAGCAGGGGCTTGTTTTAATCCGGCGCTGATAACATTACCAATGATCACTTCTCCTACTTCATCTTCCGCTATGTCGGAGCGCTCAAGTGTGGCACGAATGGCCGCTGCACCCAGTTGGGGTGCGGTGAGATCTTTAAGCTCACCCTGAAATCCGCCTACCGGGGTGCGGGCTGCACTGATAATGTAAACACTGGGCTCAGACATGTGAATCGACCTAATAATTAGAGAAGAGCAGATTCTACCCCAGCGTGCTGGAATCGCGCTATGCATTAGGTAAGATTGAGCCCTCAAGATACAAAAAAAGTGATTCCTTTCGATTTAGAGGGGGATCTGTACCTAAAAATACAGACTGGAGAGTACATTTATGTCAGAAAACGCACAAAAAGCCCTTAAAATATTTGAAGCATCCATCGGAGAGCTGGATGGATATAGCGAAAGCATCAAAATTGAACAGGAGCGGATCAATGCTTTTGCAGATGCGACTCTCGATCATCAGTTTATTCATATAGATCCGGTTAAAAGTGCAGAGTCCTCTCCCTATAAAACCACTATTGCACATGGTTACCTGACAATGTCGCTTATTCCTCACTTTAGTTCGACGATCAAACCGAAAGATCCTGCAGCATTTGAGGGTTTGGTTGCTGGTATAAACTATGGCATGGAAAAAATGCGCTTCCCTTCGCCGGTTCCGG
This sequence comes from Pseudomonadales bacterium, assembly GCA_019090385.1. Lineage (GTDB taxonomy): Bacteria > Pseudomonadota > Gammaproteobacteria > Pseudomonadales > Azotimanducaceae > DC-out156. The sequence continues at coordinate 6,254 of JAHRWB010000139.1, forward strand.
TAAATTCGGTGCTACGCGCCAAACGTGAAACCCTCAAAGCAGAGCTAAAAGGGCCCAATGTTATTCAACTGACACAAAGAGTGACTATAGAAATAGAGGGTGGGGACAAACCTGCTTGTGTGGCGGAAACGCTGACACGTTTTATTTATGCCTAGTCCGATATATTGGGTCCTGTATGCTTCGTCCTGTATATGCACCGTTGCACACGCGAAGCGGTCATAAATCTGTAATATTGAACCAGGTCTGGTATTGCTACCGCTGTGTTATCACATAGCGGTAGCATCGCGGTCTTCCGGTTTTATCAGGTTTCATTGAAACGTGGAATGAGTTCTACGAAGTTACATGGCCGGTAATTGATGTTGAGCTGGTGGGTCAATATCTGTTCCCAGCCAGTTCTACACGCGCCCGTAGAACCTGGCAATGCGAATATCAGTGTGGCATTGGCCATGCCGCCCACTGCTCTGGATTGTATGGTTGAGGTGCCGATATCATCATAGGACAACTGCCTGAATAATTCTCCAAATCCGGGAATGTATTTGTCAAATAGTGGGGTCAGTGCCTCGGGGGTCGAATCCCGGCCAGTAAATCCCGTTCCTCCTGTGGTTATAATAGTGTCCACAGTAGGGTCAGCAATCCATTGTGATACGACTGACCGCAACAGATAAATATCGTCCCTGACAATTTTTCGGTCAATCAGTCGGTGCTTGTCCGCTTCCAGCAGTTCACACAGCAAGGCACCAGATGTATCTTCTGAGATCGTGCGCGTGTCTGATACGGTCAGAATGCAGCATCCCAGGCTTCCCAGGTTTGAATTTTCTTGCCTTTTCCCCACTGCATCCACTCCATATCTGTTTGGATAATTATCCGCAAATACATTACAGTACGCGACAGTTTTCTACACCATTTTCTATACCACTTTAAAAGTGTATGGAGGTGGTGTTGAGTTCAGCAAACACACAGGATTGGGTTAAGTATTCCATGGAAAATCATGAGCTTGAAGGGGATCAACTATTTCTCATTGCAGAGGGCTTAGCAAAGGACTTCTCCCTTTTTCCCCCGGCCAAGGAACACGCCGACGTCAGCATGCAGGGATTGCTGAGTAAGGCGCAAATTTCAAGGCAGTATAAAAAACAAAGTAATCTGGATATTGATTCATATATCGAGCAGGTAATAGCCCCTGCAGAAAACCCTGGTCGTGTTTCAGCACCTGAGATTATTGCTCAATTGGGCGGGCGAGTGACCAATGAGCGAAGCGATGGCTCATTTTATTCTGCAATCGTAGATATGGATTTTGGTGGGAGTCAGCGTCTAGTCGGTTTTATAGCCCAAGATCGCTCGGTTCGAAATGGTGTGTGGGGGCCAGAGCATCACATGGCTGCCGCAAATATTATTGAAGAGTATTCCAAGCGGTCGATACCTATTGTCAGCATGATGGATACACCCGGGGCAGATCCGGGAGAACAAGCCAACATCAATAACCAAGCGCACAGTATATCTCGTTTGATTACAGAAATGTGTAATGTAGATGTGCCCAATATCGGTATTGTATTTGGCTTGGGCTATTCAGGTGGAGCGATTCCTCTCGCAGCGAGTAACCTGATTTTTTCTGTCCGCGATGGTGTATTTAGTACCATCCAACCGAAAGGGCTTGCGAGTATTGCCAGACGCTTGAACTTGTCCTGGCAGGAATGCGCAAAATATGTAGGTGTTTCGCCATTCGAGTTGTATAGGCAAGGTAACATCGATGGCGTGATAGATTACAAGCCGGGAGAAACCGGGGAGTCCCTGAATAATTTGCGCCTTGCAATAGTCACTGGCATTTTGTCTATTGAATCCCGAACCATGAAGTTTGTGGCTGAAAATCCCTATATTCTTGCGCACTACAAGCGCAGTTTAAATAGATACTTAAATACTTCTGAACAGCTGCAATCCATGGAGACCAGTGCTGGGTTGAATCTGACAAAGTGCCCAACTGAATATGACAATTTATTTGGCATGGCTTTTCGATATTTAAGATATTTGGGCACACGCAAACGTATAAAAGCCACAACCAAGCAACAATATGGCCGTTTATCAGACCAGGAGTTACCTGCGGGAGAACTGGCCAGTCGAGCCGACCTGGAGAGGCGGCAAGTTTTTCTGAGATGGCTGCAGGACCCGGAAAAGGTCATTTATAGTGAGCAGATTGCTAAAGCCTGGAAGACCTTTAATGAAAAGAAGCAGGCTGTCCATGATGAGCGCGGAAGAATTGCACAGCTAATTTTTGGTGAACCTCGAAAAAATTACGAAGATGCTCGCCAACAGCTTTTATCTACCGTCAGCATGTATTTGTACAATCGCTGGAAAAGTCAGTCTGCTGGAAACTTGCAGGCCCTAAAGCAATACCTTAAGAATCATGAAGACGCACGCAGAATAGTTAGGGTTGCGGAACTTAAAGATCCGGTCGAGTTACTAAATGCCATTAAGGAAAATGTGAACTTGGGTAATTTCTTTACCGAGCAGTTCACCCACGAGGGGCGAAAATTACTGCTGGCTAAAAGTTATCGGGGCATGTCTGAAAACTATCTGCGTACCCAGCTGGCGACAGAAATCAATTTGTTGCTTACCAGTGTGCCCTTTAGCGAAAAATCTGCAACGGTAGAGTTGAGCCGAGAGGCCAGCAAGTTTAAATCTGAGAATGCTTCAAGTCTGAAGTTGAATCGACAGATATTCGATGATGAATTTTCTTCACATATTCATCGTGCCAATATGAAAGGTGCGCCTCTTGCACTGAGTGAAATGACCGTTCTGGATGTGCTGACCCAGGAGGAACTTCGTCAGGAATTTATTTCTGAATGTGAAAACCTTTTGCTGTTCGATTCTGTGTACGATCAGTTAATTAATAATTTGGATTCCGTTGCTGAGGAAGCAAACTCCACACGCAATCTTGCACAATCGTCATTGGAAGAATTATTGGATACTACGCTTTCACTGGCTTCTCGCGGTATTACAGTGGGTGATCTCGGACTCGATGCGCACTCTCCGGAAGAAATTGCTGAGCGTTTGAGAGAACAATTTTTTTCCTGGTACTTGCGAATTGCGGGTGAGAGCCGAAGCGGAGAGTTTTTTCGTGCGGTGGAAGAATGGAAGAAAGGCAGTTTTGCAGCGGTGTCTGATACCTTGTTGGTGGTGGTCACCTTTATATTTGAAAATCTACTGGTATCTTTTTTGCGGGCCAAGCGAGAAGGTAAACGCTATGACGGAAGTATCTCTCCACGAAATATTGGGCGAAGAAAGGATTTTTGGAATCGTCTGGGAATAGCTTATCATGATTTGTTACTGCAAAACTTGCTGAAAAAATATAGTGCCCGACCTGATCAGGGGCATCATGTATTTGTTGAAGAATATTTTACTAACTTCGAAGAACTCAACGAAGACCTTTTGAGTTCTGATCCCTGTGAGTTTCCAGGTTTTCGCGTTTCAATAGAAAAAGCATTGAAAAATGGCATTCCACCTTGTGGAATTGTTACCGGTCTGGCTGATTTTGATGACGGCAAGCAATGCATGCGGGTAGGTACTGCAATATCTAATGTTGCTTTTCAGGCAGGTTCTTTTGATATGGCCAGTGCCGAGAAATTTTGTAAATTACTGGTGACCTGTGCGGAACGGCATCTACCGGTGATCTGCTTTGTTTCATCAGGAGGTATGCAAACCAAAGAAGGCGCGGGCGCATTGTTTTCTATGGCTGCGGTGAATGATCGCATTACGCGTTTTGTCCGAGACAATGATTTACCAGTAATAATTTTTGGCTATGGCAATTGTACAGGCGGAGCGCAAGCTAGCTTTGTGACTCACCCACTGGTGCAAACTTACTATTTTTCTGGCACATTTATGCCTTTTGCCGGGCAAATAGTGGTTCAGGAAAACTTGCCTTATACCTCAACCTTGTCTAACTATCTTTCTACTCAGACAGGCTCAATGCAGGGCTTGGTAAAACACCCCTTTTATGAAGGGCTGGATGAAGAGCTGCAAAAAATAGATGGCTCTATCCCAGTGCCGACTGAAACTGTTAGAGATGTAGTTCAGCGGGTTATGAGTGGCTCTTTGCTTCAGGCCAGGCCGGTTACTATTGTGCGCGGTATTAGTCCTAAAAGCATGGAACTGGCTGGCTCGGTTAAGCGAGTTCTGATTCACGCACGGGGTTGTACCGCAGTGAAGTTGATTAGAATTGCTCAGCAGAATGATATCGATGTGGTGCTGGTACAGTCCGATCCAGACATGGATTCTGTTGCTGTAGACATGCTGGGAGAATCGGACAAAGTGGTGTGCATAGGTGGTAACACTGCTGATGAAAGTTATCTGAATGCGCAAAGTGTTTTGAGTGTTGCGGAGCATGAAAAAGTAGATTCACTGCACCCCGGCATAGGTTTTTTGTCAGAGAACAGTCAGTTTGCAGAACTGTGCAGATTACATGGTATAAATTTTATAGGTCCACCGGTTGCCAGCATGAACACGATGGGCAACAAGTCTAATGCTATTAATACATCGCTTAGGTTGGATGTGCCCGTGGTACCAGGCAGTCATGGAATTTTAACTAGCGCTGAACGTGCTGCGGATGTTGCGGAGAGTATTGGCTATCCGGTGTTGATTAAGGCAGTGCATGGGGGAGGGGGCAAGGGTATTCAGGTTGTTGAGAAATCCGATAATTTTCATGAACTGTTTCATCAAGTGACTGCGGAAGCTAAAGCAGCATTTGGTAATGGCGATGTTTATCTGGAAAAGTATGTTACTTCTTTGCGCCACATTGAAGTGCAGTTGCTACGCGACAAGCATGGAAACACCCATGTGCTTGGGTTACGAGATTGTAGTGTACAGCGAGATAAACAGAAAGTTATTGAGGAATCTGAATCTACGATGCTCACGCAAGAACTGCGGGAGAGTGTTCTTACATACACGAAAAACCTTGCAGATGAAGTGAGTTATGAAGGTGCGGGTACGGTTGAATTTATTTATGATCTGGCCAATAAGGCTGTGTATTTCATGGAGATGAATACGCGCCTTCAGGTTGAGCACCCGGTGACTGAGCACGTCTCCGGGATAGATATTGTAAAGCAACAGTTCAGAATTGCATCGAATGAAAATATTGCCGATTTGGAAGTTCAGTCTAACGGTTATTCTATGGAAGTCCGAATAACTGCCGAGCGACTGGCATTTGATTCAAATGGGGTTTTAAAATTTCATCCTGATCCGGGGGAAATTCAGGAATATTCGTTGCCGGAAGAGGATGGGGTAGAGGTTATAAGTACGGTGGCTGCTGGAAAATTTGTATCGCCGTTTTACGATAGTTTGATCGCGCAGGTGATAGTGCATAGCACTGATCGAAGTAGCACCATTGAAAAAATGTTGGAGTACCTGGGTCGCGCCAGAATAACAGGTATTTCTACGAATATTCCCTTGCTGCAGCGTGTGTTGAAAGATGATGTGTTTCGAAAGGGCATTTACGATACGGATTATTTGCCGGGTCTGCTTCAGCGCACGGATGCTGAAGGCTTAATAGAAGAGATAAAACAAGCATCTGGCGTTGAATCGTCGGGCATTGACCTGGAATCCATTAAAATCGAAGACAGTGATGAACTAAAGGTGCTGTGTCCATCCACAGGAATATTCTACAGTACGCCCACGCCAACTGAGCCGGACTTCGTTTCCGTTGGCGACAAAGTAGATATTGCCAGTACATTGTGTCAGCTCGAAGCATTTAAGATATTTTCACCGCTTAGCCTAAAAAATTATAATGCCGGAGAAGACGAGCTGTACAGCTCTAGCCAGAAGTATGAAATTATGCGTATCAATATGGCATCCGGACAACAGGTGAATGCGGGAGATTTATTATTTGTGGTTAGGCCTGTGGCTGCTCGATAAGACCCGCAATTCCCTTAAGCAGGCAGAGTGTGCCTATGCTGAGTATCAGGTATTCGCTCGCTCGGCGAAATTGGCGCTCGCTGAGCTTGTCTACGATGTGTGTACCTACACGGGTACCCAGCACGGCTGAGATCATGGCGGCGAGCAAGATGCCAAGTGGTAAAGAATCTGTTTGCTGGATGATCAGAGTGTAATAAACCGACTTCAATATGTGTCCCAAAGTTTGGGTTAATGCTTTCGTCGCGATAATCTGATGTCGTGTTAATTGTGTATTGAGATAAAACATATCCAGCAGTGGGCCGGACACACCTGCAAATAATTGCGCGCTGGTGACAATAATGCCGGCGGAGATACTGGCAGGATTGTGCGTAATATTAAGTCCTCGTGACTTGGGCAGTAGGCGAGCGATCCAGGGAAACAAGCCTATGCATATTAAAATCCAGGATACATTGGGCACCAAGGTGAGGCTCACAAATATTGCTGTGGCGATACAGGCGCCGACTATATAAGCCGGTAGGACTGACCACTGAATTTGTTTTCTCAAAAAGAAAGCCCGGCTACCATTTGCTGTCGCCTGCACAAGGCCATGTGCAACCATGGCGGACGAAACAGATAAGACACTAAGCAGTATGGCCATTAATATGATGCCGCCGGCCATGCCTAATATGCCTGAGAGCAAACTGGTAAAAAATACTGTCGTGAGGATTCCGGCGTAAAGCATTGATATCCTTAATAATAAAATTTAATCATTTGCCTGTTTGATAGCGCTTGATTAAGAGTGGTCTAGTCTGACAGATTTTATATATGAAAAAAGAGAATATATGGAATAGAATAGGCTCTTAGAAGGAATAGAATAGGCTCTTAGAAGGAATATAAAACACCCTGTGCTGGATAATCTTCAAACATTAATTACCTTGTCTAAAGTGGGTACTATGATGGAAACCAGTACCCAGCTAAAGGTTTCACAATCTGCAGTGAGCAAGCGCATAGCTGCACTTGAGAATTTTTATGATCGCCAGCTGGTAGAGCGTCAGGGTAGGCGCGTAGTCCTTACCTCCCACGGAACGCGTTTGGTAGAAAAAGTCACTCCACTAATTTCGGAGTTGCGTAGTGTTTTTCTAGAAGACAGAGCCCTGAGCAGGGGCAAGATCGTGATGGGTGTCTCAGAGGCTATTCTTGCCAGTTGGGGACCAAGTTTGATCGCTGTGGTTCAGCAGGAAATGCCAGAAGTCGAATTTATCTGTCATGCTCAGCGATCCCCTATAGTTCTGGACAGGATAAGGTCCGGCGAATACATGGTGGGTTTGTGTACGGGTTCATCAGATGCAGAAACAGACTTGCAGAGCGAGCTCTTGCGACTGGAGCCCATGGTTATTTTGCCTTCTTTACTTCAGACCATAGAGTATGAGGTGGGTGAGCCACTGGATGTAATTACCATTGAGTCACGGTCCGGCGCCTGGGGATCTATTGAAGAGGATATGCGCAGGTTAAATTTGCGCCGTGCCACTTCATTGGAGTCTTTTTTCTCTACCGCACAAATGGGCCTGGCGGGTTTTGGTCATGCCCTGGTACCAGAAGGGGTCGCGCGTACCCTGGGTGTAAAGTCGGAGCAAATGATTAATCTCGGGGACAGCGGTTTGAACAGACCGGTAAGGTTTGTCGCACGAAAATCCATGTTTTCTCAATCCCTGATCCAGAGTTTTTTTGAAATACTGAAAGCGCATACCCAAAAGCTATAAAAGCGGTGACTGTGCTGCACACCATTCGGCTAGAAACTTGACGTACTCAGCATTTTGATTGAGGCAGGGGATCATGGTGAACTGCAATCCACCCGCTTTGGTAAAAATTTCCCGGCCACGAATATCGATTTCTTCCAGAGTTTCCAGATTATCTACCGTGAAGGCGGGACAGATAACCGCGATATTTTTGCAAGGGTGGTGTTTATCCTCTGGTAAATCTTTAAGTACTTGATCGGTATAAGGAGTCAACCATTGCTGCCTGCCCAGACGGGATTGAAAACTGACACTATAGTTGTCAATTCCTAAAGCTTGCGCCACAAGTTTGGCGGTGGCATATACTTGGTGCCGATAGCAGTACGCGTGGGCTTTCGAGGGGGTGTCGCAGCAATTCTCACTAAGGCAGTGACTACCTGTTGGGTCGGCATTTCGAATGTGTTGTTCCGGCAGGCCATGAAAACTGAATAATAGATGGTCAATATTGTCAGGCAAATATTTTTGGCAATCCTGGACCAACGCAGCGATATATTTTGGGTCTCGATAAAAAGGCGGCAAGGTGTGTAATTTGGGTTTTGCATTGAGTTTACGCAATGTTTGTGCCACAGCATTTATGCTGGTGGTGCGGGTAGAGTCCGCATGGTGAGGGTATTGCGGGAGTAGATATATTTCTTCCACTTGCTGATTTATCAGTTGTGTCAGGGCCTCCTCGATACTGGGTTGTCCATAGCGCATGGCGATAGCCAGTGAATAACCCTGTGGATTTTCCAGTGTTGACAGGAGGCTTTCTCCCAATGCCCTGGTGTGTTGTATCAGCGGCGCTTCCTGGGCTGGGTTGGGCCAGATTGCTTGGTAAGCCGCGGCTGATTTTTTTGATCGGAACGGAACAATAATCAGCTTGACCAGAAGCCAGCGTAAAACCCTGGGTAGGTTTACTACAAAAGGGTCCATAAGAAACTCACCTAGGTAGCGTTTAACTGCAGCAGTGGTTGGGGCATCGGGTGAGCCCAGATTTAACAACAGAATACCCTTTTTGATCACCCGGATTCCTTGGTAGTTTCAAGCGTATGGGATAGTATCCGCGCTTCTCTAGTTTGTCATGCCAAGCATGTAGATATTTATATGACTATTATTGTCGATTATGACGCGGGAAACTTGAAAAGCGTACAGCGAGCCTGCGATTATGTAGGACTTAGTGCCACTATCAGTAATGATGCAGCCAGTCTGGCCCATGCAGATCGCATTATATTTCCTGGTGTGGGTGCGGCAGGCAGTGCCATGAAAAGCCTCAGGGCCAACGGTTTGGATAAGGCTTTACTGCACGCATTTGCTTCCGGAACACCTATATTGGGCATTTGTCTGGGCTTGCAGGTGTCTTTGGATTGGTCAGAAGAGCATGATACTAAAACATTGTCCTTGTTGCCTGGAGAGGTTGTACGTTTCGATTTTTCCGATCGATCCGTAAAAATACCGCATATGGGCTGGAATGAAGTGAAAGTGGTGAGGCCGCATCCGGTTTTGAGCAGTATTCGTCAGGGAGACGAATTTTATTTTGTGCACGCTTATTATCCACGGCCTTCAATTCCGGAGCAGGTATTTGCAGAAGCGTCGTATCAGCATGCTTTTTGCGCCGCCGCAGGCAGCAAAAACTATTTGGGGGTGCAGTTTCACCCTGAAAAAAGTGGGCGGGTCGGGTTGAAACTGTTGTCTGACTTTGCATCCTGGGACGGTAGTCATGCTGAGTAAACGAATCATAGCTTGTTTAGACGTGCGCGACGGAAAGCTGGCCAAAAGTGTGAAGTTTGTTAATACGCGTGATATCGGCGATCCGGTAGAAAAAGCCAGGGAGTACTATCTGGATGGATTGGATGAGTTGGTTTTTTATGACATTACTGCCAGTAGTGACAAGCGCAATATCATGCTGGGGGTTGTCGAAGCCGTGGCTGAACAGGTATTTATCCCGCTTTCAGTGGGTGGTGGCGTACGCGCAGTGCAGGACGCAACAGATTTGCGCCTGGCAGGTGCAGAAAAAATTAATGTTAATTCGGCGGCAGTAAAGCGGCCGGCACTGATAGCTGAATGTGCCGAGGCTATTGGGACGCAAAATATTGTCCTGTCCATGGATATTATCAAAGTGTCTGCCAGTGAATTAATTCCTTCGGGTTATGAAATTGTTATTAACGGTGGGCGCACACCCATGGGCATGGATGCACTTGCATGGGCACTTCAGGGTGAACATTTAGGCGCAGGGGAATTGGTAGTCAACTCCATAGATGCAGATGGAACCCGGGAAGGTTACGAGATTGAATTGACCCGCATGATATCTGAAGCTGTACGTATTCCTGTTATCGCATCGGGCGGAGCAGGATTACCTGAGCATCTGGCAGCGGTGCTAAAGGAAGGCAAAGCCGATGCGGCATTGGTGGCATCCATGGTGCACTTTGGCGACTATAAGGTCAGTGAGTTAAAACGTTATTTACATGGACAACAAATTAAAATGCGTATGTCCTGGTAATAAAGAATGCCGCTGGCGTATTAATAAAATCGATAGAGCAAATAAATGAAAGCGATAGAGCAAGTAGAGGGTCGTTTGTGTTGGAACGATGCAGAGGATCTAAAGCCTGGGGTGGGTGAAATACTCATTGCTAATCGAGCTACTGCTATCAACAGGGCCGATTTGCTTCAGCGCAAGGGTGCTTATCCACCGCCACCGGGAGCGAGTCAGGTATTGGGCCTGGAATGTGCCGGAGAGGTAATTGCAGTGGGAGAGGGTGTGGCACGTTTTAAAGCGGGTGATGCCGTATGTGCGTTACTGTCTGGTGGTGGCTATGCGGAGCAGGTTTGTGTTCCTGCAGGGCAAGCATTGCCGGTACCCAAAGGCTTGAGCTTTGAACAGGCTGCCGCTATCCCAGAAGTATTTGCAACTGCATATCTAAATTTGTTTAGTGAAGCGGCCATTCAGCGCACAGAGACGGTTTTATTACATGCGGGTGCCAGCGGCGTTGGGACAGCAGCGATACAATTGTGCAAGAGTTTTGATAATCCGTGTTTTGTTACAGTAGGATCGGATGACAAAGTCGAACGTTGTATAGAACTGGGTGCGCGTGGGGGATGTAATCGGCACAATGAGAACTTCGTAGAAAAAATTGCGGAATGGACTGAGAGTAAGGGCATTGACGTTATTCTTGATCCTGTGGGTGGACGTTACCTGGCTGATAATATTGCCAGTTTGGCATTGGAAGGTCGTTTGGTACTGATAGGTCTAATGGGGGGTATTAAAGCTGAATTGTCTTTGGCCATTCTGCTAACCAAGAGGCTAAAGGTTGTTGGCTCAACGTTACGTACCCGGACAATAGCGGCAAAATCAAAAATAATGTCAAATCTTGAGCAGTATGTGTGGCAGAAATTTGAATCGGGAGAGATTCAGCCGGTTATAGAAAGGATTATGCCGATACAAGATGCAGACGCAGCGCATAAACTGGTGGAAAGTGATATGACCTTCGGTAAAGTTATTTTGACGCTTTAGTACCTCTATATTCTGTGTTTTTCAAAGTAAGACCTGAACCTGGATATATCAGGCTCAGGTATATCTGCTGACTAGTCATTTATAGATGGGTTTATGGACGGAAAATATTATTCGGCAACAAAACCACGCCATACTTTCATATACTCAATAAAAGTAGGGCTTAAACCTTCATTTGCCAAATAGGCGTGACTAACGGGCAAGCTAGTGGAAGAAAATTTGGCATTTTGTGCAAGTTGCTTAGGAAAATCATGATGCAGAATAGCGGCTCTGCCTAACATCACCCAATCCACCCCTTCATCGAGCATGCGCTGTGCTTCATCTCCCGTCATGATTTTTCCGGCAACGCCCAGGCGTACATTGTTTCTATCCAGTTCAGTAAAGTAGGAAAGCAGACTACGCCCCTGATATGCCTCTTCTACGGGTTCTTTAAAAACGTCCCACAGTGACATATCAAGAAAATCGATGCTGTCAGCAGACATTAATTGCTGTGAATATTCCAGTATCTCGCTGAGTTGCATACCAAAACGTTCCGGTGATAAACGCAGACCTATAATGAATTCATTGCTACAGCGTTTACGAATTCCAGTGATGATATCGTCAATTGGTCGTGTTCTGTTTTCCAGGGAGCCGCCGTATTGATCCTGGCGCAGGTTGATTTCGGCACTTAAAAATTGCCCCAAAATATACCCGTGGGCACCGTGCAGCTCGATGCCCTGAAACCCGGATTTTTCAGCGCGAACTGCGCCTTCAACAAAGTCATTTATTAATTCTTCGACTTCTGTGGCGGATAGTTCGCGGGCTTTAAATTCTTCGTTTACGGAAGGGCAAACAGGGGTTTCCCCAATTAGATCCTTGGGTGAGCGCATACCAGCATGGTGCAGCTGCACGATGGCCAGGCTGCCTTTAGATTTTATATCAGCCGCGAGTCTTGCCAGGCCAACCAGGTGTTTATCATCAAAAATACCTAACTGGCCGGGAAAACCCTGGCCGTTTGCCTGTACATGGGCAGCACAAGTCATGGTTAGACCAAAGCCGCCTTCAGCGCGTTTGGTGAGCCAGTGGAATTCATCATCGCCCAGGGTGCCATCTTCGTGGCTTTGCGAATTTGTGAGCGGGGCGAGCATGAAGCGATTTTTCATGTCGGGTCCGTGGGTAAAGGAAAGCGGGCTAAATAGTGGGCTCATTTTTGGGGTAGTCCTTTTAACATGATCATTTGTTTGTCGAGATATTTGAGGGTTCGGTCTATTTCGAGCGCGCGTGCTTTTTCTTTGGCAACTACCGCTTCTGGTGCTTTGCTGACAAATTTTTCATTGGCAAGTTTGGCATTGACGCCTTTCAGCTCTTTACTGAGTTTTTCTGTTTCTTTGTTTAGTCTGGCAATTTCATCAACCACGTCTATCAAACCGGCCAATGGCACCATGACCTTCAGATCGCCGACAATTTGCATGGCATTGGGTGGTGGTTCATCGGAGTCTGCCAGCCAGGTTATGTCATCAACTTTTGCCAGCCGTTTGAATAAAGTATCTGCTTCGGCAAGACGTTTGCGATCCTGTGCGCTACCAGCTTGCAACAATAACGGCACAGTCTGACTGGGTTTTATATTTTGTTCACCACGAATATTGCGCAGGCCTGTGATCATGTCCTTTAGCCATTCAACGGTATCCACGGCCTCCTCATCTTGAGGCAGTTCATCTAATTTGGGAAAAGCTTGTACCATAATGCTTTTTCCTGAGTTTCCCAATTCCGGTGCTATGCGTTGCCACAGGGTTTCAGTGATGAATGGAATAATAGGGTGTGCGATACGTAGCAAAACCTCCAGTACTTTGGCCAGTGTGTATCTGGTTGCTGCGATAGTTTGATTGTCGTCTGACTCATCCCAAAGCGCGGGTTTGCTCAGTTCAAGGTACCAGTCACAATATTCGTGCCAGGCAAATTCGTACACGTGATTGGCATATAGATCAAAACGATAACTTTCAATAGCTCGGGTTGAGTCCCTGAGTAAATCGTGCGCCCGTGAAATGATCCATCGGTCTACCAGGGTAGGCCGGGTTTCGGCATCAAGCTTTTTATCTGCGACATTCATCAGCACAAATTTGCTGGCATTCCACAATTTATTACAGAAGTTTCGATAACCTTCAACCCGCTGCATATCCCAGCGAATATCCCGTCCAGTGGATGCCAGCGCACAGTAGGTGAACCTGACTGCATCGGTACCATAGGCAGGTATACCATCCGGGAATTCTTTGCGGGTTAATTTTCCAATTTTTGCGGCCATTTTGGGCTGCATAAGATTGCTGGTTCTTTTTTCAACCAGCTCATCTACTGAAATACCATCTATGATGTCTAGCGGGTCAATGCCATTGCCTTTTGATTTGGACATTTTGTGGCCATCGGAATCTTTTACCAGACCATGTATATATACCTGACGAAAGGGTACTTCTCCGGTAAATTTCAGCGACATCATGATCATTCTGGCAACCCAGAAAAATATAATATCGTGGCCTGTCACCAATACACTGGTGGGATGGAATTGTTTCAGTTCATTTGTGTTGTCCGGCCAGCCCATGGTTGCAAATGACCACAAAGCTGAGGAGAACCAGGTTTCCAGAACATCCTCATCCTGGCGTAATTTAACCTCACTACCGAGGGAGTACTTTTTTCTAACTTCCGCTTCACTGGCCCCGACGTAACTATTTTTTTGATCATCATACCAGGCCGGAATTCTATGCCCCCACCAGAGTTGTCGGGAAATACACCAGTCTTTTATATCGCGCATCCAGGAAAAATAAGTGTTTGCATATTGTTTGGGGATAAACTCTATATCGCCATCTTCAACTGCTTTGATGGCAGGATCTGCCAGTGGTTGAATTTTTACGAACCACTGATCTGTCAGCCAGGGCTCAACTGTTGCACCGGAGCGATCTCCCTTGGGCACCATTAGTTTGTGCGGCTCGGTTTTATCCAGTAAACCCAGTTTTTCAAGGTCGGCGATAATCCTTTTGCGCGCATCAAATCGTTCAAGTCCACGATAGGCTTCGGGTGCGTCATCTACTATGTGGGCAGTGCTGGTGAAAATATTGATTTGAGGCAGGTTGTGGCGTTGGCCCATCTGATAGTCATCAAAATCATGTGCGGGTGTAATCTTTACACACCCGGTACCGAATTCCGGATCGACGTGGGGGTCGCCAATGATTGGAATGAGTCGATCGGTTAATGGCAGCTGTATGGTTTCTCCAATAAGATGGGCGTATCGCTCATCTTTAGGGTGGACCGCGACCGCGGTATCACCGAGCATGGTTTCTGGTCGGGTAGTCGCTACCACCAGGTATTCACCGCAGTTTGCCAGTGGGTAGCGAAAGTGCCACATGTTACCCTGGGTTTCCTCACTGATAACTTCCAGATCAGAGATGGCGGTTTCCAACTGTGGGTCCCAATTCACCAGGCGTTTTCCCCGATAGATCAGGTCTTCGTCGTACAAACGAATAAAGACTTCCTGCACCGCTGCAGAAAATCCTTCGTCCATGGTAAATCGCTCTCTGGACCAGTCCAGAGAGCAGCCTAATCGTTTAAGCTGTCCGGATATCTGCCCACCGGATTCATTTTTCCATTGCCATACGCGCTCAATAAACTTGTCACGCCCCAGTTTGTGTTTGTCGGTACCTTCATTTTCCAATTGCCGTTGCACCAGCATTTGGGTGGCAATACCAGCATGATCCATGCCCATTTGCCATAGTGTTTCAGCGCCTTTCATACGGTGATAGCGAGTCAGAGCATCCATCAGGGTATGCTGGAATGCATGCCCCATATGCAAGGTGCCGGTAACGTTGGGGGGAGGGATTACAATGCAGTAGGGATCAGCACCCTGACCCTTGTCTGATGCGGAAAAATAATCCTCATCAAGCCAGCTCTGGTAGATTCCTGCTTCGATTTCCTGGGGATTAAAGTTGGCATCCAACACATTGTTTTCTGTTGTACTGCTTTCTTTACCTGTGTTGCCGGCCATTGGTGTCCTTATGTGAGAGAAACTCTGGTATGTTTTTTAATTCCTGCCGCAAGGACTGGAGAATGCGGTCTCGAAGTTCATCCGTGTGTTTTATTAACACGTCATTCACGGCTTCACTTATATTTTGTTCCAGACCAAGGTTGATTTTTTTCATGAAAGCATGCGCGGATGCTTCGGCTCTGTCACGCGACCAATGAATACGTGCAGTGGAAATCTGTTCGCGTGCTACGCCCAGCAATTCATCGTAAGATTGCTTCCAGCTGTCATCCAATAATGCTTCGATAATATTCTCGGACAGGGCTCCGGGGACGGTTGTGGTGGGGGTGTTATTTTCCACATGCTCCGCTGGTGCCAGATTTTCTGCAGGTTGGGCTTGCTCGGAAGATATGCCGGAATGTTCTTTACTTGCTGACGGGGATGTTATTGAACTGCTTGGTAGATTTTCAGTATCAGGCTGCTCGACAACAACATCACTGAGAAGTGGAATATCATCAATGGGGATGTCTGCATTTTCAGCAGGTTCTATGGGAGTTTTCTCTTCGTCGGTAATACCGGTATCTGCTTGTATAAAAGAAGGTACTTCCGGCAGCGTGCTCGCTGATGTTATTTCAGGAGGTGGGGCAGCAGAAAAATTTTTTACCGGTTGTAAGCTTATTTTTTTTTCCTGTTTCGGCGATGCTGACAAATGCTGCGTTTCTACCGGTGCAGGGACGACCTTGAGTGTGGAACGCAAGGAATCCAGGTCACCTAGTAGCGAATTCTGAGGAATTTCGTCATCCAGTGATTTAGTCATCCCAATCGTCCATGTTGTGGTGAAAGAGCGGGTAGCCCCGATCTCTATAATATTTGTACTTGTCACGGCCTTCAGTTTTAACGGCATCAACGACAATTTCAACGACTCGGTCAAACCGTCCAAAGAAACCCGGTACAGTATTATCCAGATTGATTAGAATTTGATCAAAGTGATCAAGCGGGCTGTCACATCCAATATATACCGGTAAATCATGCTGGTCGGCATTGTTATCGATACAGGCGTGGGGTAGAAACTGATGTTCAGGGTACTCCCACATTAACTGGTCAAGGGCCTTTTGATGTTGTGTCGAGCTGGTATGGATATGAATATGCTGTCCACCCGTTAATGCTTTATATGCAATACGGCATGCGAAGCGCATTCGCGCATCCAGATCAACGTCGCTGAGAATGTAAAAGTCGACTCGCGTCATTACAGTTCAATGCTTCCCTAACACTGGTCGATAAGATATTGAAACAATAATGGCACAGGTCTGCCAGTGGACCCCTTACGTGCCCCACTTAGCCAGGCTGTGCCTGCTATATCCAGATGAGCCCAGTGGTATTTTTTAGCGTATCGCGAAAGAAAGCAGGCCGCAGTAATTGAACCTGCTTCGCGGCCCCCGATATTTGCCATGTCGGCAAAATTACTGTTCAGCTGTTGTTGGTAGTCGTCCCAGATGGGTAAGCGCCAAACCCGATCATGGATAAAATTACCGGCATTATCCAGCTGCTCGGCCAGTTGGTCATGGTTGGCAAACATGCCGGTGGCGTGGGAGCCCAATGCCATAACACATGCACCGGTGAGCGTGGCCACATCGATAACTGCTTTAGGTTTGTAGCGTTCGGCATAGGTGAGCGCGTCGCATAGTACCAAACGGCCTTCGGCATCAGTATTGAGAATTTCTATGGTTTGACCGGATAGAGATTTCACAACATCTCCCGGTCTGCTGGCCTTGCCACTGGGCATATTTTCCGCAGCTGCGACCAGTGTGACAAGATTGATGGGCAGTTTGGCTGCGATAACAGAACTTGTTGTGCCGAGCACTGCTGCAGCACCACCCATATCAAATTTCATTTCATCCATGGCCGCGCCGGGTTTTAGACTAATACCTCCGGAATCAAAGGTTATCCCTTTGCCCACCAGTACGATGGGGGCTTCTTTCGCTTTTCCTCCACGGTATTCGATGATTATAAATTTACCGGGTTGATCACTGCCCGCTGATACGGACATAAATGCGCCCATGCCAAGTTTAGTGATTTGGCGTTCGTCAAGGATCTTTACCGTGGTCTTCTTGTCCGTACTGAACTTGCGCGCACTGCGCGCGAGATAGCTGGGATTACATATGTTAGGAGGGCAGTTGGCCAAATCCCTGCTCAGAGAAGCCCCTATATCAAGCGCGTTCCCTTCTCGAACGGCTTTTAGAACCATAGAACGGTCGCGGGCTTGGGTATGTATTGCCAGTTTGCTGAGCGACTTGCTTTTGCTTGTTGAATTCTTTTGGGCGGCAAATTCGTACAGGGTTGATGAGACCGCATCAAGCGCCAGTCGGGTGATTGCATAGGTTTTTTTGCTGCATTTCAGAGTAAGGCTGGCAGTAGCACTGGTAAAACCCGCCTTTTTGAAACCTGCGGCCATAGCATTTAGCACTTTTTGCAGTTGGGCATCACTAAGTTGTGATTCCTTGCCAACACCCAGGACCAGTAAGCGTTTTATAGGGCAAGTGCTGGGGAGAGAAATCAGCAATGTGCGGCCGGGTGCATTATCAAAGTCGCGTGTTACGTGACCCAGATAAGTATTTATTTTAAGCTGTTTGCCTAGGCTTCCAAGTGCACTTGAAGGTAGGGCTAAACATTCAGTTTTAATGTTGGCCAGTGGCCCTGTTTTTGTTGTGTATTTCATATGTGGGTCAGATTGCGAATTGTTATAGGGATTTTAGTTTAAAAGATCATGGGTGTCGCGTTCCGCTATTTGACAAAAGAGTTATTGGCAGTTTTTTTAGTAACAACAACCGTTTTGTTACTTGTGGGAATTGGCGGTCGATTTATCGGCTATTTACAGGAAGCGGTGCTGGGCAAGTATGCTGCGGATATATTACTGACACTAATTTCCCTTCGACTTCCCGAGTTCTTACAGTTAACCATACCCTTTGCCTATTTTCTGGCAGTAGTTTTAACTACCAGCCGTTGGTATGCGGATCACGAAATGACCGCAATTATAGCCGGTGGTGGTAGTCCTGCAAGGGTATTGTTGTGGGTGATGACTAGCGGTGTTGTACTCAGCGCTGTGGTAGCTACTTTGACATTTGTTCTGACACCGGTCGCAAGTATAGCCCTGGCCGATGTGTTTTCTGAGCAGCGCCAGGCTCGTGAATTTCAGGGCATCACACCTGGAGTTTTTCATAGTTTCTCCAGTGGTAAGCGTGTGACATACTCGGAAAATATGTCTGAAGACAAGTCAGAGCTAATTGAGGTATTTCTTTCTGAACAACGCAGTTCAGGTGCGGAAGTCCTTATTTGGGCGGATAAGGGTACCCAATACTATGATGCCAGTACTGGTAGTCGCTTCTTACTGCTGGAGGACGGGTTTCGGTATGAGGGTACGCCGGGCACATCTGAGTTTCGAATCGTGCAATTTGAAACGCTCAGCCAGCGCGTGAACTCCTCGCCCAAAAGAGCAAATAGAACAAATATTAGCGCGTTATCTACCCAGGATTTATTGGTCGCGCCCGGTCGGGAAGCGAAAGCTGAGCTGCATTGGCGATTGTCCCTGCCATTGATGACGCTGATTACCGGTTTATGCGGGTTTGTAGTTTCCCGGGTAAAGCCAAGGGCGGGTAGGTTTGCCATGATTGTGCCCGCTCTAGTGGTTATTATGACTTATTATTTGCTGTTGCTTGCTACGCGCCACGCCTTGAGTACCGGCTCATTGTCCGAGCTTGTCGGTTTTTGGCCTGTGCACTTGTTGTTCCTGGTGGGGGGGCTGATTGCCTTGAAGTTGATGTCGCGGCCTGCAGTGGTGACTTGAGCTGGATATGCCAAAAAATAATAAAAAGCAGGGTGTATTTATCTTTTCGACCATGGATCGATACATTGGTGGTGTCTTACTTAAAACCATTATGGTGGTGTTACTGGCGTTTATCGGCATAAATAGTGTTTTTGCACTTGTGGATGAGCTGGGGGAGTATAAGTCGGGCTATGGCTTGCTCGAGGTCTTAAATTTTATAGTACTCACTACGCCCCGGAGAATTTATGAGCTGGCACCCTTTGTTGTATTTATGGGGGCATTGTCTGGTCTGAGTATGCTTGCCAGCCATTCCGAGCTAACGGTATTTCGCACCAGCGGGGTGTCTGTTCATCGCTTGCTACTCGCGGTTATGGGCCCGGTAGTATTCTTGTTGATTTGTTCCGCTTTGATTGGAGAATATCTGGCTCCTTGGGGTGAGGAACAGGCTGAACTATATAAAGCGCGGTATCTGGAAGAATTAAAAGAACGCGACAATACTGATCCGGGCTCCGAGGGTAAAAAGAGTTTGCAGAGCATTAAGCTAGCAGACTTTCACTGGTACAAGCAGGCTGGGTTGTTTATGCGCGTGCAGGCCATGGATGAGCAGGGCAATATGTTTGGTATTAAGCAATACCAGGTAAATGAAGAGCATGTATTGGATTGGATAAGAGTAGCCGAAAGTGCGGTTTATATTGGAGATAAGGAGTGGCGACTTAAAAATGTCGTTGAGACGCGTTTCAAGCCGCAAGGTGTTAGCGTTGAAGCACATGAGTATTTTATCTGGCAGACAGATGCAGACCCGCGGCAGTTTAGTGCCAGCGTGTTGGTGGAGCCGCGCAAGTTGTCGATCTCTGATCTAATCTATCAGATTGAGTATATGCAGAAGGGCGGGCTGAACTCCAAGCAGTATCAGTTAGCACTTTGGGGCAAGTTATTGCAGCCAGTTAGCATTATCGCTTTAACCGTGCTTGCGGTGGGATTTATCCTGGGGCCGCTTCGTAGCGTGGGCATGGGGGCTAGATTATCCATAGGCCTGTTGGTTGGCCTATTGTTTAAATATTCCCAGGATTTGTTTGGGCCGCTCAGTGTCCTGTATTCGTTACCACCCTGGTTTGCAGTTTTATTACCGATATTTATAACGGCGATGTTTGGCTGGTTAGGCCTGCGGAAACTGGGCTGAAGTTGGTTTGACGACAATTTTTTTCAGCCTTGCTCTCCAATACTCCTCACTGCTTGATGAAGCACCAGTGGGCTTAGTCCAGCATAATATATGTGCCGGATAGGAGATCAGAAAATGAGCGGTTTTGTTTGTCGACAATAATCCATACGTAGCCGAGGCCCAGGCTGGCGATATTGAGTATCGCACCGATTATTCTCAGAACCACGTGCTTCGGGGTGAGCTCGATCCCGGAAGCAGTAGCCAAGTGAGTGTGCCACGCCATCATACCTAGCGTGCGGCCACGGTACATCCAAAAAAAGTAGAAAAACAGGAGGGTCTCAAGTAAACAGATTATTTGAACTGCATAAGCCGGTATGATTTGTTCCACTGCAGAGTTTGAATCGCTGGCCATAGCAATAATAACCAGGGTTAGAAACCAGATCGCAAAAACCAGAAGGCTATCATAGAGAATTGCGCCCAGGCGCTTTGTAATACCGGCAGGTTTTATTGTGGGGCTCACAACGGGATTAATAATTGTGAGTCTCCCTTGGATAATTGTGAGCTTGGTGTGTTTTGATGGCCTTCAAATGTGAGTACTGGGTGCAGGGTGTCCAGCTAGAGCACATCAAAGACATACTCTAACTGGTGCACTGGCTATCCTATCCAGACCGTCGAAGATTTACGCTTCAACGGGTCAGTATCCACCGACAAGAAGCACTTTAACTTAGCGCAACAAATTAATCAACTACATAAAGCTATTGATATAAGTTATTGAATATATACAACTTATTAAAATTAATGTTTGTTGGTATTGCATGCAAGCTGTATAAGGGTTTGGTTGTCAACGGCAAGGTCTTGCACTTAACACAGTAGACTTGCCACGGGCATTTGCTAAGGTAATCGGCTTCGGCTCGCGTGCTTTACAGATCATGTGTGAGCTGACTAACTAACGGGAAACATTTGGTGCATGTATATCAGAGTGGCAGTCAGTACAGTGGTGGGTGACTATTGCCATGGCAATTAATGGCGCAGCAGATACAACTATGCGTATTTTTGAGGGGCCAAGCGAAATACATCGTTGGGTTGTAGCAAAGCGGATATTGGGGCAATTTGAATGAAAAATTATTTACTGGGACTGATAGTCAGCTTGCTGTTTGGAATAGCGCCTTTGGCTCATGCGTGGAATGATGCGGGTCATGCCACAATAGCGGTTGCTGCTTTTGAGAAATTGCCGGTTAAAATACAGCGCAAGTTTATCCTCCTCCTGGAAGCACATCCCAGGTTTAAAGAAGACTTTTTTGACTTAAAGCAACAATTCCTAAAAGCCAATTCGGATGGCCCCGGCTCAAATAATACTTTGTCTGAAAATAATTTGTGGTTGGTTGCGATGGCTTCTGCCTGGCCGGATTTGGCCAGGCATTTTGGTCATATTAAAGATAGGAAGGAGCGCGATGCACTGGTAGAAAGATATCACCGTGGACGCTGGCATTATGTAAACCACCCACTGTATCTAACGCTAAAGGATGAGAAAAAATTGGCGATACCGGCTGTGTCTCTGGGTATTAAACCACCCCCGCTGGCGAAAACTATGAACCTGGTTCAGGCGCTCGCTTATGCAGAATTAAAGATCAGTAGCCCGCGCTTACCTGCTGCGAGAAAGGCAGTGTATCTATGTTGGTGGTTGCACCTGATGGGTGATTTGCATCAGCCCTTGCACAATGTCGCCATGTTTTCAAAAAAACGCTTTCCAAAGGGAGATAAAGGTGGAAATGCCATACGCGTGGGTAAGAAGAAAAATTTACATCAACTTTGGGATGGTGCAATTGCAAGGCAGTTTGATGAAAGGCCAGAGTTTCATGAACTCCCAGGCATGGAAGCGCATACGCCATTATTGTCCAGGGACAGGACCACAAACTATTCGGGCTGGTCATTTGAGAGTGCTAGACTGGCAGCGAATAAAATATACAGTAAGCCGGTTCGTCAATTACTGCTGAAGAAAGGACGACTGGTCGAGCCTGATCCAATCCAGGTTACTGAGCGCTCTGCGCTGGCCAGGCATCAAGCTGCTGTGGCAGTCAATCGTATGGCGTACGTATTGAATAATATTTCCAAGTGAGATTATGGGCTTTTAAAAATTGTGGAGATCAAAATGTCAGATATAAGTTCCTATCCAATTCCTGTGCTGTCTGAATTGCCAGATGACGTGCGGGAGCGTATTGAACAGATAGGTGAAAAATCCGGGTTTATACCCAATGTATTTTTGGCTTTCGCCTATCGACCGGGAGAATTCAGAGCATTTTTTGACTATTACGATGCGCTGATGACACGTGATAGTGGTCTGAGTAAAGCAGAAAAAGAAATGATAGTGGTGGCAACCAGCGGGGCTAATGATTGTAGTTATTGCGTGATTGCGCATGGAGCGCTACTAAGAGTATTTGCTAAAGATGCAAAAATCTCTGATAAAATACTGGCAAATTATCGCTCTGCTGACCTGTCTGAACGGCAGAGAGAAATGCTGAGAGTCGCTCTGATATTGGCACGTACACCGGAGCAGGTGGGCCAGAATGAGTATGATGCATTATTTGCGCAGGGTTTTAGCCAGGATGATATTTGGGATATCGGTGCGATAACTGCGCTGTTCGCATTGTCTAATCGCATGGCGCATTGGGCTAATATGCGGCCCAATGATGAGTTTTATGGCATGGCGCGATAGTCGCGCTTCATTATTGTTGCTGCTTTTGACTTCGCTGCTTGTACTTTTACGGCTGCTTGTACATTTACAATTGGTACCTGGGGTCGGAGTCGAACCGACACTGAGTTGCCCCAACCAGAGTTTGAGTCTGGCGCGTCTACCAGTTTCGCCACCCAGGCATATTAGTAACTATGCACATCTTATCATACTGAAGAGCACATCTTATCATACCGAAGAGCGCATCTTACAATCAGAGCGCGCATCTTAGACTGTTCCCGGAATGTTTCAAGGGGGAGGTGCTGACTGTTGTATTTTATCGTTATCGTTATAGCGTACCTCTTGGCGTATTAGGAGGCCCGTAAAGTTGACCGTGCAAAGCAGTCATCACAGTAGCAAAGCTTAAATGAGCGACTATCATTCTTGTTAACTTGGCACTACACTGCTGCCGTTTCTACAATCACACTTCATGGTCGGTAAAGCCAATGAAAACTTCATGAGCAAGTTACGCTCTGACTACCACTATATTTTACCCAAAGAACTGATTGCTCAACATCCTGCCGAAAGACGGGACGGCAGTCGTTTGTTGGTACTAAGCGACGGTATTGAACACAGGAAGTTTCCCGAATTCGTCGACATGCTCGACCCGGGTGATTTGCTCGTGATGAACGATACCCGGGTTATTCCAGCAAGGTTGTTCGCGCGTAAAGACAGTGGTGGAAAGGTTGAAATATTAATTGAGCGAATAGCGTCTGAAAATGTTGCTATTTGTCAGGTGCGCGCCAGCAAGGCAATTAAACCGGGCCGGCGACTTACTATCGATGACAGCTCGGTAGAGCTCACTGTGGGTCCGCGGGTGGGAAGTTTATTTAGTCTGCATTTTCCGGTCCCGGTAATGGATGTGCTGGGTGTTCACGGGAGGGTGCCTCTACCACCTTATATCGACAGACAGTTAACTGAAGACAATGATACAAAACGATACCAGACAGTTTTTGCGTGCCAGACAGGCGCCGTCGCTGCACCGACAGCGGGTTTACATTTTGATGAGGCTTTGTTAGAAAAAATTCAACGCTCTGGCGTGGGATTGGCATATGTGACCCTGCACGTTGGTGCGGGAACTTTCTCGCCGGTCAGGGTAGATAATATTGACCAGCACCAAATGCATTATGAGCGTTATAGCGTACAAGCTGACACTATTAATGCTATCAGGGCCGTCCGGAAAAACGGTGGTCGAATTATAGCGGTGGGAACCACTGTGGTGCGCACGCTGGAGACTCTTGCCTTAAAGGGCTGGTTTGAACCTGATAGAGAGCAAGGTCTGGAAGCACCAGAGGGCGAGACAAATATCTTTATTTCACCCGGATTTGAATTTCAGGTAGTGGACGCATTACTGACAAATTTTCATGTGCCCGAATCCTCACTGATTATGCTTGTATCTGCTTTTGTGGGCAGGCAGCGTGTGTTGAATGCTTATGCAGAGGCTGTTAATGCGCGCTATCGATTTTTTAGTTATGGCGATGCGATGTTTATTCCACGGTCTTTGCCGGATGTCTGAATATCCTTTGAGTTGTGCGCTGTACCAGCAGAGAAATATAAAGTGAGAGTTTAATTCCGATGAAATATGAGTTTATTAATAGCGACGGTAATGCACGGCGGGGCCGGGTACATACTGGCCATGGAAGTTTTGAGACACCGGCATTTATGCCGGTCGGAACCTATGGCACGGTGAAGTCGATGACACCTGAACAAATTGGCGCGCTGGGTGCGGAAATTGTGCTTTCCAATACCTTCCATTTATTTCTGCGCCCCGGAGACGAAATAATTCGTGACCTGGGTGGCTTGCATGAATTTATGCAGTGGAAAGGTCCTGTTCTTACAGATTCAGGTGGTTTTCAGGTTTGGAGTCTAGGCAAACTTAGAAAGATCAGTGAAGAGGGGGTTGCGTTTTCATCACCGGTAAATGGCGACAAGATATTTTTAACGCCTGAGAAAGCCACACAAATACAAAGGAATTTGGGCTCGGATATTGTCATGGCCTTTGACGAATGTACGCCTTACCCTGCCAGTGAGTCCGAGGTTGCCAAGTCTATGGCATTATCCATGCGCTGGGCAAAGCGCTGCAAAGAGGCCCACGCGGATAATCCAGCGGCACTTTTTGGCATCATGCAGGGTGGTATGCACCCCGAACTGCGTATGCAATCCATGCAGAGTCTGATTGATATAGGCTTTGATGGGTACGCCATAGGCGGGCTGTCTGTTGGAGAACCGAAAGCTGAAATGCAGAAGGTTATTGAGGCGATTGTACCGGATATGCCGGCAGATGCGCCGAGGTATTTAATGGGGGTGGGTACTCCGCAGGATCTGGTGCATGGGGTGATGAATGGTGTAGATATGTTCGATTGCGTTATGCCAACGAGAAATGCGCGAAACGGATATCTATTCACTTCGCGCGGGGTGTTGAAAATCCGCAATGCGCGCCATAAAACCAGTGATCTACCCATCGATAGCAATTGCGATTGTTACAGCTGTAAAAATTTTAGCCGGGCTTATTTGCACCATTTGGATAAATGTGGGGAAATGCTCGCCTCTACTTTGGCGACTATCCATAATCTGCATTACTACCAAAGCCTGATGCGTGGATTGCGTGGTGCCATTGAACAATGTACATTGTGCGCCTTTAGTGAAACCCTAAACGAAAATTGGAATACTGGTAATGAATTGGTTTGAAACTGCAGCGCACGCCGCTGAAGCTGGCGCGGGTGGACAAAGTATGGGCTACGGTGACCTTGTGTTGTTGGGTGGTTTTGTACTTATCTTTTATTTCCTTTTGTGGCGTCCCCAGAGTAAACGTCGCAAGGAACATGTGGCACTGATGTCTGCTATATCCAAAGGTGACGAGGTGGTTACTACGAGTGGATTGGTGGGTGAAATCACCAAAGTCGAAGATGATTTTATTAAACTCAAAGTAGCGCCGGATACTGAGTTCCGTGTTCAGAAATCTGCTGTTGGCGCTACAATGCCCAAGGGCACATTAAAATCACTGGATGATAAATAACTGACTCAGGCCGTGGTTTTATTGCGTCGACCCCGGTAAACGTTAAACGCCGGGCTCAGCGTTATTTGCAGCTTGATGGTGCTTTCTACAGTTGAACTACAGTCGAATAAAATTTCTGGTTGGTGGTGTGTGATGTTGTGCGGTATATATGAATGACAAGTCGCTGGTGGGCGAGAGTCTGATCGGGTTACCTAATGGGCGACCCCGTGGCCTAAACAGTTTTGCTTTGTGGCGTTATCTGCTTATCTTGGCAGTTGTGATCATTGGCACAATATATGCGTTACCTAATTTCTATCAACCTGATCCTGCACTGCAGATCAGAATGGAAGCATCTGATGCCAGCGTCAGCGCTGAGTTGGGGCCCCGTATTGCGGCCATGCTCAAAACCGCAGATATCCCTATCAAGGGCGCTGAAATAGCCGGGTCTAACTATCAGGTTAGACTGGTCAACATCCAGGATCAATTAAAGGCCAAGGCAGTATTGTCTGAGGGGCTTTTGTCAGAAAACTTGGATGATCGCTATGTTATTGCTTTAAATCGCGCGCCCACCACGCCCCAATGGTTGGTGAACCTGGGTGCCAAACCAATGTCGTATGGCCTGGATTTATCAGGAGGGGTGCATTTCCTGTTGCAGGTTGATATGGAAAAGGCGGTCTCCGATAGAATGGAGAGCGAGGAAGCCAATTTCAGGACTATCTTCCGAGAGCATGAGCCGCGCTTGCGGTATGTCGGCCGTGACTGGGTAGATGGCACGCGCTTGAGAATAGGCTTTCGGGATGCAGCTGACCGGGATATGGCCCGAACCGCTCTGCAAGCACAATACGGTGAGTTTACGATCGTTGCGCGGGATGTAGATGATAATCCTGGTTTGCTGGTGACCCTGTCAGATCAAAAAATCCGTGAAATCGAAGATGATGCAATTTCTCAAAATCGTCAGAGTATTAAAAAACGTGTCAATGAACTGGGGGTCTCGGAACCCCAGGTGCAGCGGCTTGGACGATCCCGCATAGTGGTTGATTTACCCGGGGTCCAGGATAGTGCGGCTGCCAAACGCATTCTTAATAAATTTGCCAATCTGGAATTCAGAATGGTAGCAGCTGCGGATGCCAGGGCTTCACAGACAGAAACCTATCCCTATGAGGGGCGAGATGTCGTTATTGCCCGGCGTAATATAGTTACCGGAGATCGGGTAATTAACGCTCAACAAAGTTACGACCAGGATAGTGGTCTGCCCCAGGTGAGTATCACGCTGGACAGCGTTGGCGGCAGCATGATGAATGCGGTTACCGGCAAGAATATCGGAAATAAAATGGCCATCCTGTTTAAGGAACTGATCCCCAGAGAAAGTGTTCGGGTAAAGGAAAACGGTGAAAAAGAAAAGTTCTTTTTCACCGACGAGATAAAACGTCTGATTAACGTGGCCACCGTTCAGTCAGCACTGGGATTTCGGTTTCGTATTACGGGGTTGGGGCTTGGGGAAGCGCGCGACC
>JAHRWB010000140.1 GCA_019090385.1 Pseudomonadales bacterium
TCAAAAGCTGACATATCTATTCCGCTGGTTAAAGAGCCCTCAGCGGTTTTCTGTAAAGAGCCCTCAGCGGTTTTCTGTAAAGAGCCCTCAGACAGCTGGCAAGCGCCTAGAGGCGCAAACACTACTACAGCTAGCAGAGCGTGCTTTACCCACGAAAGTGGGAATAATTTTGTCATTGCACCTTTTTCCATCACATTTTTCACGCGCGCACTATATATGAATAAAAACAGAATTGGGAGATTCAAGAGAAAGGCCTGATATACTCCGGGCAACAAGCCCATATTGCAAACGGCTTTTCCCAGGCAGGCCTAATTAACCTTTGCGAAACGACCTACCAGTCATTTCGCAAAGCGCGTAATTTAACAAAGACTTCTCGCTCATCCGGCTTGTCAGACATTTCCGGAAAAGTCTCTCTTAAACGGGAGATTACGGAGGGATTATCGAGACGAAAAAATGTATTAATCTTCTGCTCCTGGGCCAGACTAGTGACAATGGCCTGATCGGGATCATATTTTTCTTGCAGTGACGTTAATAACTTTGCCGCCTCTGCGTTATCCGGTTCTCTATCCAGAGTGAACTCCAGGTTATTAGTAATGTAATCATGCCCAGGATAAACCAAAGTGTCTGGGGACAGAGTAGCCAACTGTTTTGCAAAGGTATCATACAGCTCATTGGGATGCCCGCCATTGTGGCAGTTTCCCGCCCCCGCATTAAACAGCGTATCGCCACAAAACAATGCAGGAATATCCGTTTGGGAGAGTAGACAAACATGGCTCATGGTATGCCCAGGCGTGTCCAAGGCCAGTAATTCCACAGTTTTGCCAATACTGATCACATCCCCTGCGGCTAAGCCCTGATCCATATCCTTGATGGTAGAGCGGGCATTTTCATGGGCCAACAAACGTGCCCCGGTAGCAGCGACCAAGGATGCATTCCCACCCGTATGGTCGCCATGCTCATGTGTGTTGACAATTTGTGTGATCGTCCAACCACGCTGTTCTGCCAATGCCAGACATTTTTTATAGTCCAGAGGATCCACTGCCAGCGCTTCTCCGGTTTCCCCACATGCGATCAGATAATTAAAGTTTCGGTATGCATTACCGGTCCAGATTTGCTCTACGATCAATTGACTATCCTCCAGGATGCATTAAACAGCGTGCTTCGATTCTAAATATTTTATAAGCCGGGTCGATCTGTATTATGGTACGAGTACAGGAATTGATCTACTTATATTAGACAAGGTTAAATAGCGCGATGCCTCTTGATTACATCAGTCACCCGCAGTGTCTGCTACATCTGAATCATTCTCGGCACCCGGAGCGACCCGAGCGGATCACAGCGATAACAGAGTATCTCGCCGCGTCAGGGCTACAACAGGAATTCAGGCAAATTCTTGCTACACCCATCTCTATAGAGCGCGTAAAAAAATTACACCAGCCAGCACTAATCACTCAATTACAGGATGAGTCAGAAAAATTATCCGGTACCGACAAGCGCTACATGCTCGACCCTGATACAGGTATGTGCGCGCACTCTCTAAATGCAGCATTGCTGGCGGCTGGCGCGGTCCAACAGGGAGTAGAGCGTGTACTCAATGGCCAGTCCATACGCGCATTTTGTGCAGTGCGCCCACCTGGACACCACGCCGAAGAAGCTACCAGCATGGGCTTTTGTCTAATTAACAATGTAGCCCTGGGTGCCATTCGGGCTCTGGAATACGCCGAAGTCAATCGCGTCGCCATACTCGATTTTGATGTGCACCACTGCAACGGCACCGTGGACCTGTTCAAAAACCACAGTGATATTATGGTCTGTTCGAGTTTTCAGCACCCCTATTACCCCAACCGTTTATTCAGTATCAAGAAAGACAATATAGTGAATACTCCCCTGCAAGCCGGTACTCCCGGACCGCAGTTTCGAGTGGCCATAGAACGTGACTGGATTCCTGCAATACAGGCATTCAAACCGGATCTGATTATGGTATCAGCAGGTTTTGATGCACACAAAGACGACCCACTGGCAGACCTGCTACTGACAGAAGAGGATTTCACCTGGGTGTCCCAATTAATAGTGTCCCTCGCCAATACTTACTGCAACGGTCGCATTGTTAGTTCACTTGAAGGCGGGTATACACTGGATGCCTTGGCCAGGTCAGTGGCTGCCCATCTGGCAGTACTTAAAGATAACTAAGGACATATAGCTAAATGCCATTTACTAACCGGCTGTTTCTCACTGCCGCTACCCAACCATCTCCCCTTATTATTATCGTTACCATACAATACTTTGCTTAACTATCGCCTTCGAATTGGCCAGCTCTAGCAAGGGCAACGGCTTCAACAGAAAGAATATCTGCATATCCCTGGGAACTTTCGGGGTTTAGGCCATCGCTAGCTTCCATAGAAGAATCTTCTTCGTTATACAAGGAAGCCGGCACGTCTTGCATACTATTAAAAAACACATTGCCTTTGTACAAACCGAGGGACACCAAACCATCAGCATCTTCAGTTAGTTTATCTATCGCCAACAACGCTGCCTTGGTCGAGACATCAAAAAACCGACCATCATAAATTTGATCAGATATCATCAAGCTAAGCGATTGATACAAAGCACTTCCCCGCCTATCCAATGTAGCCTGAAGCACTTGCTGCAGCCCCTGATTCAACACCTCCATACCGGGCGCTTCATAAACGCCACGGCTCTTGGTTCCAATAATGCGATTTTCCAAGGCGTTGCGCATACCAATTCCGTTCCGCCCGGCAATATCATTGGCAAGGCACATAGCTTCAAACGGAGTGACAGCATCACCATTGATCTCTACGATCCGCCCATGTCGATAGGAAAGCGTTATATTCTCAAGCGTATCCGGCGCATCCTGTGGCCACACGCCCATGGTGGGATCAACGATAAGCATGCTGGTTTCAAGCTGCTCCAAATCCTCCGCCTCATGGGACAAACCAGCCAAATTTGCATCAGTCGAGTACCTTTTTTTCATACCCACTACAGCTGGAATCTGGAACTCGGCCAGATAATCTGCCATTTCCGTTCTTCCCGGGAATTCCTTCAGTAACTCCGGATCACGCCAGGGCGCATACACTTCCATTTCGGGTGCCAGAGAGCGCGTATACCGCTCAAAACGCATCTGGTCATTGCCCCTGCCAGTCGCCCCATGAGCCAGAACATTCACCCCCCGGGCCTTCATTGCCTTAATCAAACCTTGAACGCATACCGCCCGAGCAATTCCCGTTGTATTCCAATAACCTCCGTCATAGGTAGCCGACGCTTTGATCACGCTAAAGCAGGCTTCGGCCATTTCTTCCTTAAGATCTACCAGTACGGTTTCTGCTCCGCAAGGCGCCATTTTTTTGATAACATTTTGAATGTCATCTTCATCAGGCTGCGCAAGATCTGCAGAAAAGCAGATAACATCAATACCCGCTTCCATTAGGCGTTTAGTAACGGTCTTGCTATCCAATCCCCCGGATACACACATACCCACGGTTTTATGTTCTAAATCTGCAAGTTTCATAGGAATACTACATAGGCCAAAACGTAATTTTATGGACAAAATCAGGGGCTGTCTTACATTATTTGTAAATTCGAGCAGATAGTGAACAAATAGACATGGAATCTATCAAAGCCACGCATGCCCTGAGCAGATTTATAAACAGCCCTGAGCA
>JAHRWB010000141.1 GCA_019090385.1 Pseudomonadales bacterium
CATGACCATTTTGGTGATGAGTATTTCCATGATCGGATTAAGTTCCGCATTGGGGTTTGGGCTTCGTCACCAGTCTGACGGTGTTTGGCAAATGAAAAGTGTTGCCCTGGCCCAGGCCTATATGGAGGAGATCACAGCCCGTGGCTTCGATGAAAATACACCAGTCGGTGGCCTACCTGCCTGTAATTCGTCTACTTGTGGTGCTATTGCCAACGAAGGCGAGGTTCGCGCTCTGTACGATGATGTTGATGACTACGATGGTGTTGACGACGCGCCGCCGCTGGATATAAACGGTGCTGTGCGTAGTGGTTACAACGGCTATCGAGTACAAGTTGCGGTGCGCTATGCCACTGCATCGGATGTGGTCAATTGGGGTTTGGATGACAGCACAGATCTTAAATTGGTATCTGTAAGTGTCACGCCTCCGGCTGGCACTGCTATGTATTTTACTGCGCTCAAGGGCAACTACTAATGCGTGTGCAACGGGTTTTTGTTCAGGGATTTACTCTGGTCGAGCTTGTTGTCGTGATTGTATTGATGGGGATTTTGTCTGTTGGTACGGTCAGCTTTATTGGGGATTCGAGCAGTGGTTATGCATCGACGATAAGGCGCACTGAACTTGCATCGAACGCCCGTCTCAGTATAGAGCGTATTAGCCGGGAGCTAAGAGATATACTGCCCAATAGTGCACGACTAGACGGAGCGGGTTGTATTGAGTTTGTGCCAGTCCAGACTGCATCTACCTATCTGGATTTGCCCGTTGTAAGTGCTGCCATTAGTTTTAAGGCTATTCCTCTTGAGCCGACATATTCCGGCACGGCAGATAGGGTGGTAGTTTATCCGGGCGATACTAATAGTGCTTATGCTGTTACAGCATCCAGTGCTATCTCCCCTGTTGCCAGTATCTCTGCACCTGATGCCAACAATCAAATTACGGTAAGTTTTGCATCGATGCACAGGTTTCCTGTTGAATCTCCCAGTAAACGGTTTTTTCTTGTGGCCGGACCGGTGAGTTTTTGTATGACGGGAGGAAATCTCTATAGGTATTCAGGTTACGGCATGTTGTCTTCACAACCTGGGGTATCTGATCTTCCAGCGACTTTTCCTGGGCGGGTTCCTATTGGTGAAAATGTGCTTAGTGAGACCTCTCCTTTTTCTCTTTCAGAAGCTACATTGTTGCGGAATGCAGTGGTATTAATTGATTTGAGCTTTCGTGCTGATTCAGATTTTATTCGTGTGAATCATCAGATTCAGTTGCGCAATGTACCCTAAAGTCCATCATCGTAAACAAGCAGGCCTGGGCTTGATTGCAGCCATATTTTTGATAGTGGTTGTGTCATTGTTGGCCGGGGCAATTTTAAGCATGGTCAGAACTTCTAGCATGGCCTTTGCCCTGGACGTAGTGTCCTATAAGGCTTTGCTGGCAGCCGATTCTGGCGCCCAGCTGTCTCTTAATCGTCTTTATGCGCCGTCCGGCATTGGTACCTGTGTTGATCGAACCTGGGCATTGGATATGGCGGGCCTTGAGTCCTGTCAGGCCATTGTCAGCTGTACCAGTGAATCAGTAGCAAGTGAAACCTTCTACACTTTTGAAAGTGCTGGCAGGTGCGAGTCCGGTAGTGTGATAGCGGAGCGGCATATTGTTATCCGGAGTAAATCATGAAGCACTGCTTGTGGCTGGCTGTTTGTTTGCTTTGTATTTCTTCCTATGGTGATTCCGTGGCGGAATTCCGCTTGGATGAATTGTTGTGGACGGGTGCGGAAGGCGAGGTCATTGAGACGCAAAATGGTATAAATGGCACTGCCTCCATGAATACTACAACGGAACCTAAGGGTCTGGTGTGCGCTGCGGGCGATTTTTCAGCTAACTCTATACACGATATGGTTTTTCTGGATGCAGGAATTTTAAACAATAAGACTGAATTTTCCATTTCTGTTTGGGTGAAAACATCTAACAAGAGTAGTCAGCTTATTGTATCCGGTGCAAATTCTTCCCAAGCCAATGAGCTTCTAATGCGGTTTCCCACATCAACAACCTTCGCGCCTATTCTTAAAGGTAGCAGTTTGCAAGGCGTAGCTATACCTGATATCAGCGATAATGACTGGCATCATTTAGTATGGTCTCGATCAAATTTGGATAGTTGTATCTATGTGGATGGTGCGGTTATTGGTTGTGTATCACGCAATAGTGAAGTAGTAAGTATTGATCCCGGCGGGCTTATTCTGGCTCAGGAACAGGATAAAGTAGGTGGTAGCTTTGATATTAATCAGGATTTTGAAGGGCTAATAGATGAACTGGTAATTTTTGATAGCGCGCTGGATGCTGCTGAGGTAGAGACCATCAATAAAAACAATATTGCAGGCTTAGGTTGGAAGGGGAATGTGAGAAATTGCATTGAATTGGCAGCCAGTTGGCAATTCGAAGAAAAGGCGTGGGATGGGACTTCAGGAGAAGTGCGGGATACGTCTGCCAACAGTATAAATGGCACAAGCTTTAATGGCCCAGAAAATACGGATAAAAACCCGGTATTCAGTACTCAGCCAGGAACCTGTCGTTATGGCGACTTTGACGGCATAGATGATTATATTCAAATTGCACATGACAATGCACTGAATGGAAGAGATGCATTAACCTATTCGGCCTGGATATATCCTACCAGCTGGGATGGCAGTATTCGACAGATCATGGCCAAATCCGTGCATGGCGGAGGCTCAGGGCGCGCTCAAATGGGATTGTTCAGTGAAGGTGGCGTCCTTAAAGGGCGGGCTGAGACGAATCTCGGCCGCGTAGAAATAACCACCAAATTACCTTCATTGAATCAATGGTCACATGTTGCACTGGTTTTTTCGGGAACCAGCATCTCACTGATCGTTGATGGGAGTTCCGAAGGCATCAGTAATTTTTCCAGCCGCCAGCTGCTCTCAACCACAGATCCATTAAATATAAGTAAACGGGTCGGTACAAGCCAGTACTACTTTGCGGGGGCAATTGATGAAGTCAGGGTTTATACCAGCGCGCTTAGCCAGAGCCATATTCAGAGCATAATGAATGAAAGGCATACTTGTGAAACGCCGCCCGTTGCCGACTGGCGATTTGATTCTAGCGGGTGGAACGGCACCGTAGATGAGGTGCATGACAGTTCTGGTAACGAGTTCCACGGAGTGGCTTTTGATACGAATACGACGGCTGGAAAAATATGCAATGCCGCAGATTTTTCTGCAAACAGTACGTCGGATTATCTAAGCATGAATCGAGATGCACTTAATGGACGATCAGATTTCACCATTGCCACTTGGTATAAGTCATCCAACCAGGGTGCCACGGCGCTTCTAAGTGGATCAAACGCGTCGCGATTAAACGAAACTATATTTTGGCTATATAGATCAACGGCCTTTGGTCCTCATCTACTGAATAGCTCTGGTAGCGGCCTGAACATGCCAGAAATTGCAGATGGTAATTGGCATTTTATTGTATGGACGCGATTGAGTAGTAGTAATTGTCTATATGTCGACGACATATTTTATGGGTGTGTGGGCAGGAAAGCTGGTCCGCTTAGCATTGATGTGGGGGGGCTTATACTGGGCCAGGAACAGGATAGGGTGGGTGGTGGGTTTGATATTGATCAGGAAATAGAAGGGTTGTTAGATGAGATGCTGATTTTTAATCGTGGGCTTAGCGCAGCCCAGGTTTCGGATATTTGGAAAAATCATAATGCGGGATTTACCTGGGACGGTCTGGCGCGCAGTTGCACTGAACTCGGTGCAGCCCAGTTTTTAATTGCTCATGATGGTCATGGTATCAACTGTTTATTGGAAACCGGTACGATAACCGCTTTGGATGCCAATAAAAAAGTAGTGACCGGATATGTCGGGCAGATTATTTTGGATACGCAAACCGGTCATGGTACCTGGAGCCTGAAAAACGGCAATGGTGTCTTGACCGATGCGACGCTGGATGACGGGCGTGCAAGTTATCAGTTCGTTGCATCTGATCAGGGTAGCGTGAACTTTGCTTTAAGTTACATGCAAGGATCAACACCTTTTGATATCGAGGTATATCAAAATGATGATGTTTCAGTGCGTGATGATGATAGTGAAGGCCACATGGAATTTTCACCTAACGGATTTACTATAACATCCAATATCTTGAGTAATCCACCGCCTAATCCTATTAGTGATCCTGTTGGCACTCAAACAGCAGGTAGCGTTTTTGAGATACATATTGCCGCTTTTGGCCAGACTGATACTGATCCAATCTGTGGCGTAATAGAGAGTTACGCGGGTGATAAATCATTGTCATTCTGGATGGACTATCTTGATCCGAATTCAGGCGCTTTATCATCTACTGTGGACGGGACCTTGGTATCGGTAACCGAGGGAGCTGCAACTGCGCAAAAAATTGCGTTTGTAGCGGGGCAGGCCGCTGTTTCGGTAAAATACAAGGACGTTGGGGCGATCAGGCTGCACTTGAAAGATGTTGTCTCTGCGCCTGCGGAAATAAGAGGCGGTAGCAATGCTTTTGTCGTGCGTCCAGCAGACTTGCGAATAACGCGCGTGCAGTCTTCGAGTGGTGCTGTTAACCCGGCTTCCACAACGGCCACCGGTTCGGGTTTTGTCGC
>JAHRWB010000142.1 GCA_019090385.1 Pseudomonadales bacterium
ACGTCTGTGTCCGGATTGTGAACGCTTATGCCTTGATCGTCACGTATTTCTCCGCTATGCGCGTTTGACCAATTTGTTATTATACCTCCTGCGTGCGGCTGCAACGCATCGTTGGTTGCATTCAGGCGAACCTCAACAGCACTGTTGTTTCGTACAATTCTGGTCGGCTTTGGTAGCTCGGGGCCGTGGTTGGCGAGTAACACCATAAGTTCAATTATGGAATCCACTCCAAATTTATCTGACGGATTAGATGGGTTGCAAAATTCAAGAGTGTAACATAACTCGCTAACGCGATGCTCTACTTGAACCCTGGTATTCATCTCCATGAAGAAATGGCGCTTGTTTTCAACAATGCATTCAAAAGTTGAAACCGAATCCAGGCCAACTGCCTCACCAAACCTAATTGCCTGGTTTTCCATGTTTTGTAGTGTAAGCAGATCGGCACGAAGTGTAGAAACTTCAGACTTTAAACCTGCCACTGAGGCGGTTTCAATGGCCTTGGATAGCTCCTCCACAGTAGCCGATATCTCTATTAACTTTTGCTCATGCATTTGTAATGAACAATCTCTTCCACCCAGTGTCACGCACCAATCGCCATTGCCGATTACTTGTATTTCCATGTGGCGGGTTGATTCTATATTTAGTTCCAATAGAACATTTTTATTGTCCCCAACTGCATTGCTTTTAACTTCGGCCAATATCTCGCGATACAATGCAGGCGCTTGCTTAGCAGCTAATGTGAGTTTTTGCTGTTCAGTACCTGAAAAATCATTGGGCGCTGCGAGAATTCTCTGACCTTTTCCTCCCCCGCCCCCAATAGCCTTAAGGCGAACTCTACTGCCAGGATTGTCTACAAATAGTTTGTGTGCTTGAATCTCCAGCTCGCTGGAAAGTTGCTCAATACTTACCAAATCCACCCCATGTTTATAGGATGCATTCAGTATTACGTCGGCCTTTGACTGCAAACTAATTTCTGGCTGCCAGGTACTTGCAGGGATCTTTAGACCTTTACTGCTACACAATTGTTTGAGTTCTGATTCACCAGGAAATGCACGCAACAGCGTTGCTGTACTCAATGTATCCATGCCAGGCGTAACCGAAACATCCACTTCCAAAGCTGTGCGCTTCGCCTCATCTTTCTGTCCTGCTCGTTTAACTGTGTTTGCGCAGGGTCCAATGAAAATCAATTTTGCAGATTCTATTGCTCTGACAAGAGCTTCGTCTTCTGCCATAAAGCCGTAACCGGCAAAAATTGCATTGTAGTTATTGTCCTGAGCGATACCGATGATTTGCTCTATTCGCTCCTGGCGTTCTTCTCGGCTGGTGCCAGAGTAATCAGGTACTCGGTGCAGCCTTTCAGGATCGGTGAATTGCCTCAGTTCAGGAGCAAGGGCTGCAGAGTAGGTGATAGAATCTTTTTCGGATAAAAGCATGCCATAGTGCTTTATGCCCATTTCTTCAAAAATATCCATGGCTTCTTTTCGAACCGGCCCCCGACAAATGATCAGAGGTTTAAGGTCTTCACATGAAAAACCGGAGACCCATTCTGACGCTGATGTTGATAAACGTCGGTCTTTATGGATAAGTGGATTTGATAAATATGAAGTATTGGTATTTTTCAATGGAATTCTCTCTGCACACCATTAAACGGTGTAGCTTTATAGTGCTTCAAATGCAAAATCATATTTTCAACCAGTACTGTGCGTAAGTTGGCGGGCATAACCAACTGAGAAATAGAGCCAAGGCTTAGCGCTTCATTAGGATTCATAATTTCACTCTCATATTGGGCAGCCAGTTTTTGCTCTTCAGCTTTAATCCACTGATCTGTATTGCCAGAAGCCCGAATTTTCCTGAGTTCCTTTTTATATACAAATTCAATGCCCGTGGCACCCATTACCGCGACCCGTGTCGTCGGCAAAGCCAGTACCAGGTCTGCACCCGTAGGATAATTGTTATAACTTGCGTAAGCGCCACCAATTGCGTTTCTCAGTAAAACCAGAAATCGGGGGGTTCTCAGATCAATAATAGAATCCAACATCGCC
Source organism: Pseudomonadales bacterium (assembly GCA_019090385.1). Classification (GTDB taxonomy): domain Bacteria; phylum Pseudomonadota; class Gammaproteobacteria; order Pseudomonadales; family Azotimanducaceae; genus DC-out156. The sequence goes on from JAHRWB010000142.1 coordinate 2,043, forward strand.
CTACCAGCTTGCAGAATGCCACGGCTCTCCTGCTCTTTTCCTGGTAAGAACCCTGTTGTATCTTCCATGAAAACGACCGGGATGTTGTAAAGATTGCAAAACCGTATGAATCTGGCATTTTTATAGGCTGCGTCAATATCAATTTGTCCAGACCCAACAGATGAATTATTAGCAACAAAACCTACTACATTGCCACCTAGACGGCCCAATGCAGTGATAGTGTTTCGCGCTCGTTCAGGCTGTATTTCAAAAAAATCACCATGGTCACAAATTTGCTGAATTATGATGCTTACGTCAAAGGGAGTATTAAAACCCGTGGGCGAGTTAAAAGCTTTCTTCAATAATATATCGATATCCCACGTGTCTCTATCGATGGGATCTGAAGTAGCCTGGAAAATAGGCGGTTTGCTATTATTGTCAGGAAGGTAGCGCAGCAATTCTTTCACTTTTTCCAGTGCCGCCACTTCATCCTCAACAATAAAATCAGCAACGCCTGACTGACTATGCACTCCAGGGCCCCCAAGTTCGTCCGCGGTGACGACTTCACCTAATACGGATTTAACAACACCTGGCCCAGTTAAGCCGAAGAAAGTATCTTTTGGTTGAATGACGAAACTGCCCTGCCTCGGCAAATACGATCCGCCGCCAGCATTGAAACCAAACATGCACATAATAGATGGTACGATACCGCTTATTTTTCGTATGGCGGTAAATGCCTCTGCATAACCTTCCAGGCCACCTACTCCATCGGGTACAAAAGCCCCCGCAGAATCATTTAATCCGACCAGAGGTATACCCAGCTTTCCAGCCTTTTCGAACAAGCGAGCCAGTTTAGCGCCGTTAGTTGCATCAATAGAACCGGCCCTAATAGTGAAATCATGCCCGTATAAGGCAACGTCTCGCCCGTGAATTTTAACTATGGCCGTCACCAGGGATGCGCCGTCCAGGTTTTTACCCCAATTCTGATAAAGCACATTGGGTTTTTCGTCTGTAAGAACTTTTATACGCTCCCAAACGGTCATCCGGTTTTTATTATGCTGTCTTTGTATATTTACCAGACCAGCGGATGTGTAGGGTCTTTGCACCAGGTCATGAGCTTGCTGCAAGGTTGCCTCATATCTGCCGGGTGCATACCCTACCTGTCCAGGGACAGAAAATTTTACTTTACTCTTTTTTGCAAAAGGGTTTTCCAATACGGGCGATATACCGTGATCAAGCGATTTTTTCATATATTTACTGCTCGAAGTTTAACTGTTTGGGTGAAGATTTTAGAACCCACTATCAAATGGGTCAAACTCAAAGGATTAAGCCCTTGGTATTTGACCAATGACGGATATAACTACTAGCTTAGAGTTCTTTGAACAAAATATAGGCCGGAATACCAAATAAAAAGTAAAGTATTAGTCCTGTTGCCAGGAGTGCTGCAACAGGCTTCACATATTTCGTAAGACCTCCAGACAGCGCCTGTTTTGGGTCATGGATGTCTCCATTCATTTTTATTACCCCGCTATACAACCTGTTTTCTATACCACCTGGTAAGGCAATTCCATTCAAAAATCGACAATATCATAACACCATGTTGCATCGATCTCATGAACCGAAGCAGAAAATCCGATACCTACTATACTCCTTAAACCTGAAAACCAATACCTTCTTGCAAAGCAAGTGTATTTAGTGTATATGGTTAGGGTCGATCGAATTCTGGTATCGAAAAGTGATGGTCGTCTCGACCTTCGCACTGAGAAGCCAGCTCAGCGGAGGATTTATACCAACAAGAATAGATTTCTAACTAAACAGGAGAAATATCTGTGCATAGACTAAGACACTACTTTATTAGCAACGATATGGATGAGTTGGAAGTATTTGAAGAACAACTCGAAGCGAACGGCGTTGCAACATCGCAAATTCATGTGCTCACACTAGAAGATGCTAGTGCTGAAAATCATGAACATATTCATGACGTAAATTCATTAATGAAAACCGATGTCGTACATTCCTGGGAATTAGGCGCACTAGTTGGCCTATGTCTGGGAGTGGTCATTCTTCTCGTAGCCCATTACGCAGGTTGGACGAACTCCAGCATCGGCTGGTATCCATTCATATTTCTGTCAATTGTTGCCTTAGGCTTTAGTACTTGGGAGGGTGGGCTGTTAGGCATACAACGCCCTAATCACAACTTTAAAAAATTCCAATCGGCGCTGCATTCCGGAAAACATGTGTTTTTCGTTGATCTGGATAGTGAGCATGAAGGTATTTTAGAAGAGCTTGTGAATCAACATCCTCAGTTAGAACTCGCTGGTACTGGAGCTTCAACTTTATCCTGGATTCTGTTCTGGCAAAAACGTCTGCCACCCTTTTTCAGATAAACATTGTCCTAAATACAATCAATATGCCTATCGCCGTGTTTGTCTTAGCTCTCCTACACGGCAACTAAAAAAAGTAGCGCATTTATGCCAATGCGCTACTTTTTTAACCGATCTACAGCTGAATTACTTAGATTAACCAATGGTGCCTGAATAATTTTAGCTAATTTGAAAAAAATGTTAAGCGACTAAAGGTAGTGTAATCTGCTTCAATTGACATCATCATTATCAGTACCACTATGAACAGGATGGGTACCAGAATAGCGTATACTATAGCCAAGCGCTCCCACACCATATGCATAAAGAAAGCCACTATTAACCCCGCTTTCAGCATCATAAATATGAGTATCAACGACCACCTCAAATACCCCTGGAAATCCATGTAGTCCACCATGTAAGACATAGTGCTGAGTACAAATAATAGACCCCATATCCAAAAGTAAATTGCGATAGGATGCTGTTGAACTTCCTGCGACATAATTACCCCCACATCTTGTTGTTAGTGCTCAAAATTACATAGTTACCACAAATAAAAGAATGCAAAAATAAAGACCCATACGAGGTCTACGAAGTGCCAATACAATCCCATTGTCTCTACGATTTCATACCTGCCTTTTCTACCCGTCATGAACCCAGGTCGCTCATTATCAAGATCACCCCGCTTCACTTTAAATGCTGTGATAAATAGAAATATCACACCAATAGATACGTGGGTTCCATGGAAACCTGTAATCATAAAAAAGATGGCACCAAACTGCGGAGCACCCATTGGATTTTCCCAGGGTCTTACGCCTTCGTGAACGATGAGTTTCGTCCACTCGAATGCTTGCATACCCACAAAGGATGCACCAAGCAGTGCTGTAATCAGCAATAGCCGGAATGTAACTTTTTTGTTTTTTTCATACCCGAACTTTACAGCCATGGCCATCGTGCCGCTGCTAGTTATCAGAATGAAGGTCATTATAGCTATTAAAAGTAAAGGTACACTTACGCCAAAAACGTCCAATGCAAATACTTGACTAGGTATGGGCCACTCAACAGTAGTTGCGGATCGAACGTGCATATACGAAACAAGAAAACAGGAAAAAATGAATGTGTCGCTTAGCAAAAAAATCCACATCATCGCTTTGCCCCAGGGGACACCTTTAAAAGCACGTTGGTCTGAAGCCCAGTCAGAAGTCAGGCCTTTTAGTCCTGGTTGCAATGGGATTGAATCAGCCACAATAATTTACCTCTAACTAAGTTGAAGACAATAAAGCAAACAGAATTAGCCATATAACAAGCAGAAAATGCCAATAAGTTGCGCATAGTTCTACACCCAAACTCACCTGGCCATGGTCGGTCATACTCAAGGATCGAATAAGGGTTTTTCCCCAGGCAAAAACTCCTCCCAAGATATGTATGCCGTGCATAGCTGTGAGGACGTAAAAGAAAGTACTTGCCGGGTTGGAATTCAAATATAATCCACTGCCGGCTAGCTGACTCCAGGCGATAAGCTGTCCTAGGACAAAAGCTATTGCAAATAAGCCCCCGCTCAAGAGACCTGTCTTCATGTTATTGAGTTTGCCCCGTCGTTCTGAAACAACTGCCCACTGTAGACAAATACTTCCCATTATCAGCAAGGCAGTATTCGCCCACAATATTATTGGCTCTTCAACAGGTCGCCAATCAGAAAGTTCCATACGTATAAAATAGGCAGAAATAAATAGCGCAAATAATGAAGTTGCAACTGCTAGAAATACACCAAGGCCAATTTTTACGGATGGTGCATGATTATTATTGCTTTCATTTACGAATCCGACGTTGTTTATGTGCAAAGTGCTTTCTTCTGCAGTCCATGGTTCAATATTGATTGTTTGTCTAATCAACCACCAGACTACCGTACCCATCACCAGGGCCATTGTTATAACTGTAAAGGTCACGTTGTGTTCCTTTTATATCAATACTGTTTTTACCTTAGGGTTGTTCTTCAGCATTCGACTATTTGTCGGTTTCGTAAACTACATTACTAGGGGGTACATTTTGAGGAATAAAATCATCTTTTGCACCCGGCAGGCCATAGTCGTAGGCCCATCTATATACAACAGGCAATTCTTTAGAGAAATTTCCATGCTGTGGTGGGGTATGCTCGGTTTGCCACTCGAGCGTAGTCGCCTCCCATGGATTGTCACCGGCAGGTTCACCTTTGCGCAAGCTACGAACCAGGTTGTAAAGGAAAAACAGTTGAGCAAATGCAACAACGAAGGCGGCAATGGTAATTGCTGCATTTAGATCCTGGGAGGATTCAGAGATGAATGCCGTATCGCCATAGGCAAAATACCTTCTGGGCAACCCTTCTAAGCCCAAATAGTGCATCGGATAATAAATGGAATAGGTACCCAGCAGGGTCATCCAAAAATGTATTTTACCCAATGTATCATTTAGCATTCTGCCAGTAATTTTGGGGTACCAATGATAGATTGCCGCATATACAACCAGAATAGGTGAAACTCCCATAACCATATGAAAATGTGCTATCACAAAATAGGTATCAGAAAGTGGCAAATCAACAGTTACATTACCCAGAAACAATCCAGTTAAGCCCCCGTTAATAAAGGTGAATACAAAACCAATGGCAAACATCATGGGAACGTTCATGCGAATATTTCCCTGCCATAATGTGAGCACCCAATTGTAAACTTTAATTGCTGTTGGTACGGCAATTATCAAGGTGGTCGTTGCGAAGAAAAAACCGAACAGGGGGTTCATGCCACTCACATACATATGATGCGCCCAGACAATGAAACTCAAGCCACCAATTGCAACGATCGCCCATACCATCATTCGGTAACCAAATATTGCCTTTCTTGCGTGTGTACTCAGAATGTCTGAAACTATTCCAAAGGCCGGCAAGGCAACTATGTACACTTCCGGGTGACCGAAAAACCAGAATAAATGCTGAAATAAGATAGGGCTTCCACCATCGTAAGCAGTTTGATCACCTAAAGAGACCATTGCTGGCATAAAAAAACTGGTTCCAAGCAGCAAATCCAATAGCATCATAATTGCACTCACAAACAGCGCTGGAAAAGCCAGAAGTGCGAGTATCGTCGCTATAAAAATACCCCACACTGTAAGCGGCATACGCATTAGTGACATGCCGCGCGTGCGCGCTTGTAATACTGTTACTACATAATTAAGCCCACCCATAGTAAAACCAACAATGAACAGAGCCAGGGAGACCAACATCAAAATAATTCCCCAGTCCGTCCCTGGAGTTCCTGGTGAAATTGACTGGGGCGGGTATAGTGTCCAGCCTGCTCCAGTTGGCCCCCCCGCAACAAAGAAACTGGCAACAAGAATGAGCACAGCTGCGAGATACACCCAATAACTGATCATATTGAGATAAGGAAAGACCATATCCCGAGCACCAACCATAAGTGGAATTAGATAGTTTCCAAAACCTCCGAGAAACAGTGCTGTTAAGAGATAAATTACCATTATCATGCCGTGCATGGTCACGAACTGGAGGTAATTGCTGGGATCGATTAAGGAAAAAGTATTGGGGAAACCCAGTTGTAGTCGCATAAGCAGAGACAGCACCAAAGCTACCAATCCAATGGCTATCGCAGTTATCGCGTATTGAATAGCGATAGTTTTTGCATCCTGGCTCCACACATACTTCCCAATCCAGGTTTTAGGATGGTAAAGCTCCATCTCTTCAAGTTCAGCAGGTGGTGCAAATTCGCTAGCATCATGTGCCACATCAGACATAAGTTATTTCTCCCCGGAGTAAGCACTGACACTAGGCCCGTAGGGACCATTCAGCGTATTCATATATGCAACAACATCATTTATCGCGTTGTCATCGAGCATTTCGGCCATTAGACGCATTTGTATGCCATACATGTCATTTTTCCCAGACCCTCGAATGCCGCTTCTGAAGTTTTTTAGCTGGGTAACCAGATACCAATCACTCATACCTGCCGCCCGGGGTGCATTTACCTGAGCAATCCCTGCTCCTGAGAGGCCGTGGCAAGCGCCACATGTGGTGTAGATTTTTTTACCGTTATCCAAATCACCAGTCACAGTGTGTTCAGGTAATGTATCTGGCAGTGTTTGGATATACGCAATAACATTTTCTACGGAAACAGTATCTACAAGCGTTGCAGCCATGGGCGCCATTTGACGGCCAAAAATATCGTCAACATGGGTGCCACGGGCGCCAGTCTTATAATAGTTCAGCTGCCGCCTTAAATACCAGGCGCCCTGACCAGCTAGCTTGGGGGCGTTTAGTGAGACATTACCTTCCCCCTGGATGCCATGGCAGGAACTACACAATGTGTAAGCAATCTTTCCGGCGTTTGCATCACCCGGAATTCGGGCGCGAATTTGCGCGTAGGTAGGTTGCTTTGCCAGCCAGGCATCATATTCTGCCTGCTCATCTACCACTACCATACCTCGCATTGTATGGTGCCCTATTCCACACAGCTCTTCACACAATACCTCGTAATCACCTACGACGGTGGGTGTAAACCATAGATAAGAAACCATGCCAGGAACCAGGTCCATCTTGACGCGAAATTGTGCAACGGCAAAATCGTGGAGTACATCTTTGGAGCGCAGTAAAAATTTGACTGGCTGATCCAGTAGAACATGTACTTCAGAATTGGCTATTAGGACGTCGTCCTGCCCGGCAGGGTCGTCAGGCTCCATGCCAAATGGATTGTCGTCTGAGACATGCCGGCTAGCCACTGCACCCAGCTTCCCGTCAGCGCCAGGCAGCCTGTAACTCCAGTGCCACTGCGCCCCAACAGCCTCCACTTCAACGGCATCTTCTGGAACGGTGACAAATTCAGCCCAAACCAATAGACCTGGGGCCAGCATAGCGACCACACCGACGGTGGTAATGCCTGTGAGCCACCATTCTAGTTTTTTATTTTCCGGTTCATAGGCTGCTCGTCGGTTCTTATTGTATTTGAATTTGACGACACAATAGACCATGAACAAGTTGATGATAACGAAAACGGCTCCAGTGACAACGAATGTAAGGTCCAGGGTGTCGTCAATAGCGCTCCAATTGGATGCCAAGGGAGTCAAATACCACGGGCTCAGAAAATGGAAAAGTACAGACCCAAGAGTCAACAAAAGAAGTATCACTGCGAATATCATATTTAGTTTGCCCTGATCGTGTTTGTTTACATTAGATGTTCAATTCACCACTCGGCCAGGAATCAGCATTAACACTATTCATCCCCTGTACCTGTCTCTTATACACATCT
>JAHRWB010000143.1 GCA_019090385.1 Pseudomonadales bacterium
ACCACCGAGATCTACACGAGCCTTATCGTCGGCAGCGTCAGATGTGTATAAGAGACAGTCCTTGAGGCTTATACATGATGGATCGTGTAAAACGATCAAAATCTGACGAACTGAGTGGTTTACCGAGCAAATAACCTTGGGAAAAATCTATGCCCAGTTCAGTTACGGCCTTTAGCATTGCCTCGTTTTCTACGCCGACAGCTACAGTGAGAATACTTTCTTTTTTGCAGGCAAGCACAAATTGCTCAAGGTTTTTTAGCATCGGGTGATCGCGTAAAATATTTTCTGATGAAAAGACATCAATAATAAGCTCGGGGCTGAATTTTACGCTATGCACCTTTATGCCCAGGCTTATGTCTGTTTCAAGTGTGAATGTCGAAAGACCGGTAAGGGAATCACGGAGTGTTTGGTAATCTGAAGAGAAAAATTCAGCATCGATGTTGTCGAGTACCAGGCGCAAACCCAGTTTATTTAGACTGATTAATGTGTGTGTATTTTCTTCCAGCATGGCCAAAAAATCAGCATATCGAAATTCGAGTCCCACCATGCGGGGGTCGACCCAGGTTTTTTCCAGGCATTCTGTTAGGTAGGGAAGAAAATTAGCTGAGCACAATTGTTGGGATGATATGTTTAGATTCAGAGTTAATGGTGAGGCCCAGGTTTCTAGCCAATTGCTCGCGTGGGTGCAAGATTTTTGAATGATCCAGTTTCCCAAACTGGATATTTTCCCGCCGGCTTCGACCATACGCACCAACTGGGCGGGATCAATATCATTGAGCTCTAAACCGTGCCATCGAAGCAGGGCTTCTGCGCCCACCAGCTGCTTGTTGCTATTTGACCAGATACTTTGAAAGTAAATTGAGAATTCTTTTCGTTCGATTGCTGAGGGAATTTGACTGAGCAAATCACGATCCGCACGTGCCTGATAGTATTTATTGCCACCCTGGGCCTGGGCATTTTGTAGCGCATGATCCAATTGTAATATCGCACTGGATATATTTTGTATTGTGCTGATATCTACAACAGCAATACTCAGGCTCACAATGGCAGAATATTGGCCGTAGTCGAAGGGCAAATTAAATGCTGAGCGTATTGCAGAACATATTTTTTCAGAGTTTAGTTCGGGAGTCAGAATCCAGGCAAACTCTCCCAGTGCGATATTTTTTATACGCGTTTGGGCGGGAAGATGAGGCTTGAGGCGCGCTAAAAAGGCATGCTGCAATTGTTCGGCTGGAAAATTCTCGGGGTCCTCGTCGGCTTGTAAGGCCTGTAGGTGATCCACCCTGGCGTGGCAGAGTATACCTTCCGGCTCGGCATCCAGTAATGTGTGAATTTGAGTCTGCTTGATGTCAGTGTTCAGGGTATGCAGTTCCTGTGTTTTGGGCTTGTGCCCAGGGCTGAGTTATAGAGCTGAGGCCTGTTTGAATGATAGCCTGCCTTTGGCTTGCAGAACAATGATAGGGTTAACGATAATAACCATTGATTTTACCGGGGCTTTATCACAAACGCGGATTGCTGCAATCTTGGTATGCAGTTGCTGCTTGGTGTTGGGGGAGTTTTTTTGCGCAATATTTACTATGGCTACTGGTTAATAGTGGCTGCATTCGTTGCTCAGTTTGTCTCAGTTGGTGCAATGAGCTACGTTATCGGGCCGTTTATGACGCCAATGATTGATGAGCTGGGCTGGACGCGGGCGGAATTTACCCTGCCCAGGAGCATTGGCCAAGTGGTTATGGCAGCTACCGGTGTTTTTATAGGTAGCTTAGTCGATCGTAAGGGTGCCCGTGGCTTTATGCTGGCGGGTATTTTGGTGTTGACCCTATCCTTATATTGCCTGTCTTTGGTACAACAACTATGGCATTGGGTGATAGTAAATGGTGTTGTCCTCACTGTTGGAGCGGCATTGATCGGCAATTTGGTTGTAAATGTGACGCTGGCTAAGTGGTTTGTTGAGTTTCGTGGCCGAGCCATTGCATTTGCAGCCATGGGCATTTCTTTTGGTGGTGTGCTGATCACGCCTTTTGCGACTTGGGCTATTGATCAATATGGCTGGCGGTTAGCCTGGCAGATGATGTCTGTAGGCGCACTTTTATTGGTCGTTATACCGGCACTGGTAATGCGGCGGGCGCCGGAAGACCAAGGCTTGCATCCCGATGGGAGAAGCCCACAAGATGTTGCAGAGGGTTTGACCCAAAAAGCCGTGGATGATTTTAATCAATCCATGACCCGCCGCGAAGCAATGAGCGGTATGACTTTTTATTGGCTGATATTTGCCTTTGGCATGTTCAGCATTACGGTCCAGGTTATGTTGCTCCAGACCGTTCCATTTATGACTGATGCCGGATATGACCGCATAACGGCGGCCTTAATGATCACCGTGTCTTCGGTACCGGCTCTCTTGTCCAAGCCGGTATGGGGTTGGTTAATTGATGGTTTAGACGCGAAACCCCTGGCATCTATCAGTGCAGGCATTACCGGGGCTTCGCTGTTTGTTGTCGTTTATATGGCCCATGTGGCTTCCATGCCGGGATTGATTTTTGGATTTGCCTTGATGGGTCTGGGTTGGGGGGGAATGATTCCGCTGCAGGAAGTCATCTGGGCGTCTTTTTTTGGTAGGCGTTATCTGGGAGCGGTGCGAAGTGCTGCGATGCCATTTACCATATTACTCACAGCCGCGGCACCATTGGCCACCTCTTATTACTATGACGTTGTTGGGAACTATGATGGCGCTATTCTAGTTGTTGGCGGGGCTAATTTGATAAGCGC
>JAHRWB010000144.1 GCA_019090385.1 Pseudomonadales bacterium
ATGTTTTTAGTTCACCAGCTTCAACTAATACAGGAACGGCTTGTGCTTGACACTCAAGCCTATTGTGACCAGCGCCTCATCAATCACATGCAGGTACGATAACTCGCTATGTCTTTATATGTTTTCAACCTAAATGATATTGACCTACGTATATACTGCGACAACAAACTTGTTGTTTCAGACCCAGGATTTGCATTCATCGAGGCGTCAAAAAATAACTTTGGGGAACAAGCAAGAAAACAAGTAAAGCAGCATCCGCAACAAGTAAATACCTTGTACTGGCATCGAATGAATTTGGAACCGCTTGGTTACACGGGCCCCAAAACAAGTAATCACGCCGATTTAATGTACCAGCAACTGCAGGATTTATTGCAGACAGCAGATGTTAGCAAGAAAGATGAATTGATAGTGTTAGTTGGCAGCAGCACATCTAATGAACAACTTAGCCTGTTACTGGGTATTTTTCAGGAATGTAATATAACGCTCACCGGATTGGTGGATCGCAGCGTGGCGTTGCTGAGCATGCACCGCACCTATGCTCAAAATCTGGTACTGGACTTGAGTCTGCATAGCTTGAGCATGACTGAAATAAGTTCCACCCAAATAAACGAGCAACAAGCGCTGCAAAAATCTGGCAATGTCGAATTATCTGAATTGGGGTTTTTGAACCTGATGGATGCCTGGTTGGCAATCATCGCCGACCGATTTATTTCAGAAACTCGATTTGATCCTCTACGTATAGCGGACACAGAGCAACAGGTATTTGATCAGGTATACGACTGGATAAATTCTCTCCCCCGTTCAAAGCTCCTCAATATCGAAGTACATTATCAAAATGTTTCTCGAAACATTGAAATCAACGAGACTGTATTGATCGAAAAAGCCCGTCAGCGCTACGATTTAATCATTGGGCAACTAGGTGACAAGAAAAATATCTGGCTTACTGAGCCTACCAACATCCTACCTGGATTTTTGATGGCGCTTGGTCAGGCCGGCCATACTGTATTGCTGTTGGATGGTCTTACCCCCTACCAGGCAGTATTTGCGCAACTACCTGATATTGTTAGTGCCGTTGATCAAATTCAATTTGTCACCGCCTTAAAAGCAGGCAGACCTTCCCAGACCAAAGAACCACCCAGTTCAGGGCAATCCGCCAGCAACACAGCAACCCATGTATTGTGTCAGGGATGTGCTATTAATCTTGTACATTACCCTACAATCGGGCCTGAATTTTTTAGTCACTTTGAGGTCAAACTACCCGGCCAGCCAAGCGAATACCCGATACTGATAACCCAGAAATCCGGCAGGCTGGAAATAGAGGTACCGCCTGAGTCTACCTGGTCTATTAATGGGCAGAGGATTGATATCACCCAAACCGTCTATCCCGGTGACACAATTAAATTGAAAGACGGAGAACTGGAATTTATTCGAGTAATTGAGGATGGCACGTAAACGCATCAATGTATTTTCTCTGGCATTCCTCGATGTGATGTCTTGTGGCTTTGGTGCAGTTATCCTGGTCTACCTGCTGATAAATCACGCTACCGAAGTAGAGTATGAAAAAGTCAACAAGGACATACTGTCAGAAATCCGCAAACTCGACTATGAGGTGCTAGTAGGTAAAAAAGACTTGCTCACCGTGCAGGAAGCTGTCGATACAAATGCAAAAAAAATTGATAGCTCTCGCGTAACACGTGCATCTCTTATCGAAACCCGGGACCGTCAAAAACAGGATCTGGATAAGATCCAAATCGCCTCCATTGCGGAGATAGATCATCTGAACGCTTTGAAGGCTGATATAGAATCGCGCCGCAAAGAAGTCCAGCGTCTTCAAGCTGCAGCTAAACAAGGCGAAGGGTCTAAAGCCAGAACCTTTAGTGGCACCGGCGACCGACAATATCTGACCGGCCTAAAAGTGGGCGGCAAACGTATTCTTATCGCGGTGGACAAATCTGCCAGTATGCTGGATGAAAAACTTGTCAATATTATCAGACGGCGCAACATGTCCGAAGCCGACCAGCTTGCCGCACCTAAGTGGCAGCGCGCGATATCTACGGCAAAATGGCTATCTGCTCAATTGCCCTTGGCCAGTGAATTTCAAATGTTCAGCTTTGATCGAGACACACACAACCTCAATCAGTCAGAGGGATGGCAAAAAGTGTCCAGCAAAAGCAACCTGTCAGAAGCTCTGGATAATTTAAGTGCCACAATGCCAAGTGGCAGTACTAATCTGGAGGCTTTGTTTACCCGAATAGCCACGCTATCCCCTCTGCCTGACAACATCTATTTAATCGTCGATGGTCTGCCAACGCGGGGCAGCAAAGCACCGAAAAAAAGTACCGTCAGTGGTAGAGATAGAATGCGACTATTTAACAGTGCCTTACGCAGTCTGCCACCGAGTGTGCCGATAAATGTAATCATGTTTCCTATGGAAGGCGACCCCATGGCTGCAGCATCCTTCTGGGGTCTTGCTGTATCCTCGGGGGGGGCTTTCCTTTCTCCCTCCCGGGACTGGCCTTGAATAAGGTGGAAACATGAGAATCAGGCGTGACATCGCAGAATTTGGCCTTTCTTTTTTGGATGTCATCAGCTGTGGTTTTGGTGCAGTGATCCTGCTGTTGATGATCACAAAAACCGTTGAACCCGTTGTTCTTGAACAATCTGCACAAAAATTAGCTGGGATTGTCACCGCGAAAGAAAATGCACTTTTTGATCTGCGCGGGCAAACCAAAATACTAAAACACGAAATACTGGATCAGGAAGCAGAGCTTAAGATCGAACTCGAAAAACTCGCCAAACTTGAACGGGAACTGACAAAAATAAAAGGCCAATTTGCTGCATCCACAGAAAATTCTGACCAATCCCTTGATGAATCAAAAGATCTTGCCTCTGCCAAACAAACACTTACCGATCAAATGGAGCGCCTGCTAGGGGTAAATTTTGAAAGGCAGGACAATACCATCGGCGGTATAACCGTAGATAGTGAATACATCATTTTTGTCATAGATACTTCAGGCAGTATGCAGCAATTATCCTGGAGCCAGGTTATTCAAAAAGTGAATGAGACCTTAAACATCTACCCTTCGGTTAAAGGCATACAAATTTTGAATGATATGGGCGACTACATGTTTCCACGCTACCAGAGCCGCTGGATCCCGGACTCCCCTGCACGCCGCCGTGCCATTGTTGAGCGCTTAAGAACCTGGGCACCTTTTTCAAACTCCAGCCCCGTAGAAGGTATTGAGCGCGCAGTGCGCACATTTTATGCGCCGGATAAACGCATCAGTATTTACGTATTTGGAGACGACTTTTCAGGCAGATCAATTGAAGAGGTTACCGACACCATTGACCGCATCAACCGTACAACCGAAAGTGGTGACCGGCTGGTGCGCATTCACGCCATTGGATTTCCGGGTTTATATCAGGTGGGTGGTGCCCAGCAGGCGTCTTTATTTCGGTTTGCAGCACTTATGCGGGAACTGACTTACAGAAACAATGGTACTTTTGTAGGCTTGGCAGAATTCCAGTAGGCTGTAGAATCCTAATAGTCTTTGCAGTCCCGATAATCTCTAAAATCAATAATCAGCACCCCAGGCAGTGAGGGAAGAATGAAACTAAAAGGCTCATCTATCGACCGTATCAAGTGCAAGCCTGTGATTACAGTGGTTATCGCTTGTGTATTATCGGCCTGTGGCAGCACTGCTATAAAAATTGATGAAATCTTTCCTCCGCCCTTGATTGAACCCTTTGCATTGCATATGGGCGTACATTTCAGCCCGGAACTGAGCGACTATGTACATGAGGAAGAGGTGGAACAGAACGGTACCTGGAAAATAGCTCTGGGTGCGGCCCAGCGCTCTATGTTCAATCAGATCCTATCCGGAATGTTCCAGCAAATTACTGCAGTACCCGCTTTGGAAAACTTCGCCGAAATCAATGCGGCTTTAGACGCGGTAATTATCCCGGAAATCCAGGATTTTCAGTTTTCAGTACCCTCCCAAACCCGTACCACCTATTATGAAATCTGGATTAAATATCAAATGAATTTGTACACGCCAACAGGAGAATTGATAGCGCAGTGGCCTCTGACGGCATATGGTAAATCAAATACCGATAACTTTGGCTTTATGGAAAAAATCCGACAGCCGGCCGTGCAACAAGCCACGCGAGTTGCACTCAGAGATGCCGCCGCTTTTTTTGCACTGGGCTTCAGCCAGGAAACCAAAGTTAAAGACTGGTTAGCTAGAATGGAGGATGGTTAGGATGAATATTAGATGGCTGATGGCTCCGACCATATTGCTACTTTTACCCGCCTGTGTATCAACCAATATAGAGCAGATCAGACAGGCCAACACCGGAATTGCCGCTGATGAATCCGTTGTTATTATGGGAAGAAAAAACAGATCCAGCATCAGTGAAACCGAAGAAGATTTTGTTACATGCGTAAATACCAAACTGGCCAACAACTCTAAAGGTTTTGGCGTTGTGCCACAAAAAACTTTCACCGATGCACTGTTTCCCTGGTTTGAACCCCGCACTGCCCCGCTTAATAGCTCTGAATTACCAAAAATGCTACGTGAACCCTTAATCGCAGAACGTCTGAAGGAAATTGGTGTGCATTATATTGTGTGGATTCAAGGTTCAACAGATCGGGTTGATCAGGCCGGAGCTATGTCCTGTGTTGCAACGGTGGGCGCTGCGGGTTGTTTCGGTTTTTTGACTTGGGAAAACGACGCCACCTATGAAGCGTCCATCTGGGATGTAAAAACAGGTACTTCCGCAGGAAATATTAGCTCTGAAGCCAACGGAACCAGCTTTGTAACCGGTGTTGTTGTGCCTATCCCGATCATTGCACGCGTGCAATCTGCTGCCTGTACCAGTTTATCCAGTCAGCTCAGCGCATTTATTCGCAACGAAGCCTGATAAAAACATTATTGGCAGTCATTTGTTGTGGGCCTATTTCTTCTTTTTCGGTCTTATCTCAAGTATCTCGCCAGTTGAGCGACTTGGCTCAACACTGTACCACTCGCAAAAATTCGTCTGGTATTTTTTCGAGCACAGATCTGCAAGTTCATAAAAAGTTGGCCTGCCAGGATCTGCAATGATGATACGTTTAGTGCCCCCTTTAAAGGCGCGGCCAATCATTTTGTGTAAGGGTTTGACTAAACTGTCCCAGAAGCAAATATCTGCGCCAACAATGACTTTTTCCCGACCCAGGCGTTTAGCGGTTAAATTTTCAAAACGACTGACCTTTGTAGCCACTTTTACATTATTTAGCTCCGCATAAACACTCAGAAATGGAAATACGTCTTTATCCATGTCCACGCCCGTCACTTTAGCTTCAAAGCTTTTAGCACAATAAACCGCAGCCGGACCCCACCCACAGCCAATTTCCATCACGGTGGAACCTTTTTTAATGGGATGCTCCCTTAAATAATCCATAAGCAAAAAGCTGGACCGCCAGGTTTTGTGGCCATGCACCGACGGCGAATACAACTTTTTGAGGTTTCTGATCAGTCTGTGCTTGGATTCCAGCATGTATATGCCGTAAGCCTGGTACACGTGCTCTTCTGGCGGTCGTTCTAATCTTGGCATATTACGATTTATCAAGGAAAACAGGCCGCGCATCATAGCTCCCCGGGGCCATTTTTGACAAGCTTCAGAATACCCGAGTATTTTAGTATGGTATTATAGGGAGTTCAGGGGGTAAAATACCCTTCCCGGTAAATAGCAAAAATATATCACTGATATTTCCATGAGCAATACAGAATTAAACGATCTAATCCAGCGAACCTATAGTGCAGGTTTTGTTACTGATATTGAGTCTGAAACCCTGCCACCAGGGCTAAACGAGCAGGTCATTCGCGCTATATCCCGCCGCAAGAAAGAACCGGCCTGGCTGACAGACTGGCGCTTACAGGCCTATGAACACTGGCTGACACTCACCCCCCCCGAATGGGCGCATGTGAACTTTAAACCCGTAGACTTTAACGCCATTTCCTACTACTCAGCACCCAAAAGCCAGGCGGACCGTCCTGCTTCACTCGACGAAGTTGATCCTGAACTCATTCGCACCTATGAAAAACTTGGCATCCCGGTGCACGAACATGCCGCACTTGCGGGCGTTGCTGTAGACATGGTTTTTGATAGCGTCTCCATTGCCACCACATTCAAGGATAAATTAAAGCAGGATGGCGTCATATTCTGTTCTTTTTCTGAAGCAGTTTTAGAGTATCCCGAGCTAGTAAAAAAATACCTTGGCTCTGTTGTCTCCTATCGAGATAACTACTACGCAACATTGAATTCAGCGGTGTTCAGTGACGGCTCATTTGTTTACATCCCCAAGGGCGTCACTTGCCCTATGGAATTAAGTACCTACTTCAGAATCAATGAACTCAATACCGGACAGTTTGAACGTACGCTTATTATTGCCGAGGAAGCGTCCAGGGTAAGTTATCTCGAAGGGTGTACTGCACCAATGCGAGACGAGAATCAGCTACACGCTGCGGTGGTGGAACTGGTTGCCCTGGCTGATGCTGACATAAAATATTCAACCGTACAAAACTGGTACCCAGGTGACAAAGATGGCAAAGGTGGCATTTATAATTTTGTCACCAAACGTGGCGCCTGCATTGGCAAGCGTTCCAAGATATCCTGGACACAAGTCGAAACTGGGTCAGCTATTACCTGGAAATATCCAAGCGTAATATTAAGGGGAGACGACAGCATTGGAGAGTTTTACTCTGTCGCCCTAACACATAACCACCAGCAAGCCGATACCGGAACAAAAATGATTCATCTGGGCAAAAATACGCGCAGCACTATTATCTCCAAAGGCATCGGAGCCGGGGAAAGTCAAAATACTTATAGAGGACTTGTGCGAATTTCTGCTACTGCAGAAAATGCCAGGAATTACACGCAATGCGATTCCTTGCTCATCGGCGATACCTGTGGTGCGCATACGTTCCCGTATATAGAAAGTAGCAGATCCGATGCTGTAGTAGAGCATGAAGCCACGACGTCCACCGTGAACGAAGATCAACTATTCCTGTGCCAACAACGTGGTATCGATGCCGATAAGGCTATAAGCATGATCGTAAACGGTTTTTGCAAGGAAGTATTTCGAGAATTGCCTATGGAATTTGCCATTGAAGCCGGCAAGCTACTTGAAGTGAGTCTTGAAGGAGCAATCGGATGAATTTACGACACACCCTCAGTAATGGAATAGACAAAATACAAATAGCACCTGCTGCGAAACAAAGAATATGTTAATCGTCGAAAATCTGCATGTACAAGTCGAAGATAACCTTATCTTGAAGGGGCTAAACCTTCGCATAAATGCTGGTGAAGTGCATGCCATAATGGGCCCCAACGGCTCGGGCAAGTCCACCTTATCAAATGTGCTTGCTGGAAAACCTGGCTACGAAATAAGCGACGGCAGTATAAAGTTTTTAAACAAAGAGATAACCGAGTTTAGCCCTGAAGAAAGAGCCAGAATGGGTTTGTTCTTGGCCTTCCAGTATCCAGTGGAAATTCCCGGTGTAAGTAATATGGAGTTTCTCAAAACTGCCTGCGACAGCATCAGCAATTATCACAGCACGGACCCTGATTCCAGCATAGATTTTATTAAACGTGCCAGACGTTTGGCTGAGCAAGTCGCCCTCAATCCCGATTTTCTTAAGCGTGGCGTGAATGAAGGTTTCTCCGGTGGTGAAAAAAAACGCAACGAGATTCTCCAGTTGCTAATGCTCAAACCGCGCCTCGCTATACTGGATGAAACCGATTCCGGGCTCGATATTGACGCACTAAAAACTGTATCTGAGGGAATCAATAGCTACAGAAATTCCGACAATGCTGTACTGATGATCACTCATTATCAACGCTTGCTGGATCATATAAAACCGGACTTCGTTCACGTACTGGCAAATGGTCAGATAGTCCAGTCAGGGGATCATACACTGGCTGAGAAGCTGGAAGCCGAGGGTTATGGCTGGCTCTCAGAAACAGGGACCTGATATGTTCGATCGTGAACAATTTATTGAGCAATGCCTGGAGCAATCAAAGCAACTGGATATTCATTTACCCTGGATGAGTGAATTAAGGGCTCAAAGCCGTGAACAAATGCATAACCAGGGACTACCAGCAATCAACAGTGAATACTGGAAGTATTCCTCTTTGGATAAATTTCTTGTTCAAAGTTCTGCTCAAGCGAAAAAGCAGGTAGCAAGCCATATCGCCGATGATGAACTTAACACAAGCCACTGGGGCTCGGAAAAAGCCCTAAATTTAAATATGCTGGGTGGCCAAGCCACCCGGCATACCGCAATCACCATCCCCAAAGGTCTAACAATTGCGCGATTTTCCGAAGCCACCGGCGATGCTTCCGCATTGTTAAATCGGCATTTTAACAAAAATATAGAAACTCTCTCTCAACAGCAGCGCTACCTTTACACAAATTTTAATACCGGCATGCTAAGCGATGGTCTGCTAGTTCACGTAAGCAAAGGGGTATCTGTTGAGCCATTGCTCAACATACTGATCCAGCCAAATGGGTATCAGCGCCTATTGGTAATTCTCGAACCTGGCAGTCATCTGCATTTACTGGAACAGGTTTGCTCTAGCAATAAATCCGGGGATCGCCTAAATGGTATTACTGAATGCACTCTTTCAGCCGATTCGCACCTGGTGCATTCCAGAGTGCAGGGCCACTCAAAGGCGGGTGAATACAGCATGACTTCATCAAAATTGGAAAGGAATGCCGAGTATAACTATAATTTTTACACTCTGGGTGCACAGAACCGCCGCCATGATATCAATATAATGTTAAGTGGAGATCACTCCCAGGCAAATCTAAATGCCGCACAGTATGCCCACGAGTCTGATCATCTGGATACCCAGGTGAATATGCAACATATAGGGCAACACACTAAATCACAGCAAAAAATACGCGCTATTGCTCGCGGCAAAGCTCGATTATCAATCAATGGGCGCATCCATATTCACCCACATGCACAACATTCTGATGCGACACTATCCAATAAAAACCTGTTAATCGACAACTCTGCTCGTATAAATACCAAACCCGAGCTTGAGATATACGCAGACCAGGTTAAATGTGCACATGGCGCAACTATCGGACAAATCGATGCGGAGGAGATATTCTATCTGCGCTCCCGAGGTATAAACCTTTCCCAAGCCAGGCACATGATCGCACGCGGATTTATACAGAGCTGTCTTACCGAATCCACTTTTTCAGCGTATGTTGAAAATATGTTCCAGGAGGCATTTTCTGCATGGAAATTGTAGATGCATTAGCCAAAATTCGTAAAGATTTTCCACTGATAGATAACGCGAAAGATGTCTATCTGGATAACGCAGCCACCACGCAAAAACCATATTCAGTCCTAGAGGCTACGCAGGATTTCTACCTATCACACAACGCCAACGTACATCGTGCAGCCCATTCGTTGAGTGCAGATGCCACCAATTTGTTTGAGGGTTCACGACTTAATGTACAACAGTTTATTAACGCTAACTCCAGCAATGAAGTTATCTGGACTCGCGGCACAACAGAATCTATCAATATTATTGCCCAATGTTATGCCGTAAGTCAGCTACAGCCAGATGACGAAATATTGATTACTCACATGGAGCACCACTCCAATATTGTGCCCTGGCAATTTGCAGCATCGCGCACCGGAGCAAAGATAGTGGCAGTAAATGTGACAGACAATGGCCTGCTTGATCTGGATGATTTTTACCAAAAGCTCAATAACCGCACAAAGATAGTGTCCCTGGCACACATCTCCAATGCAACTGGCGTTCTTAACCCTGTAGAGGAAGTAATCGCTGCCTCACACGATATAGGCGCTATCGTTGTACTCGATGGCGCACAAGCCATCGCTCATGAAATAGTCGATGTGCAGCAATTGGATTGTGACTTTTACGCATTTTCTGGACACAAAATGTATGCGCCAACGGGAATTGGTGTTCTTTATGGGAAGTCCTCATTACTCGAACAAATGCCACCCTGGCAGGGTGGAGGTGAAATGATCGAAACCGTCAGTATCGAAAAATCCACCTTCAACGTGCTGCCCTATAAGTTTGAAGCTGGCACGCCAAATATTTCTGGCGCCATAGGATTGTCAGCAGCCATTGATTATTTGGCCACACTCGATCGTGCCATGCTAAAGCAACATGAACAATCCTTACTGCAAGTGGCCACATCTGACTTATTGCAAATTGACGGTATCCGCATCATCGGGGATACCTCGCAGAAAACATCCATTATTTCTTTTGTAATGAATGGAATGCATCCCCAGGATGTTGGAACTTTATTAGACCAACAAAGCGTAGCGGTCAGAACCGGACATCACTGTACCCAACCACTTATGCATCATTTAGGTTTACCCGGCACAGTTCGCGCATC
>JAHRWB010000145.1 GCA_019090385.1 Pseudomonadales bacterium
ACCAAACTGGACAAGCATGCGATTACCTGTACAATCTTTGCCCGTTCTAAATATGTACAGGTAGCTGACTATGAGCGATCAAGAATTGTACAGAATTGGTACAGTCTCAAAACTTACCGGGATTTCTCCGGAATGTTTACGTGCCTGGGAGCGACGTTATAACCTCCAACCTGCGCAAAAATCCGGTAAAACCCGATTTTACAGCCATGAACAGCTCCAAAACCTCAATAAAATTAAGACTTTGATACAAAAAGGCCATCCAATTAGCAGCTTGGCAAACCTGAACACTGCCCAGCTCAATGCCCGTCTAACACCGGTTCAAGAGTTAAGCGGTATATTCAATCCCGTGCAGGCCTATAGCGCACGCCTGCCTCAAATTGGCTTAATTGGCACAAATTTGCTAATTCTTGAACAGGAAAATGGGGAAACCGACCGACTGGAAGTAGCCCAACGCTGGCATAATGTTACGGAGTTTCTCAACAGCCGCCCCAATCAAATCAATAGCTTACATACTGTAGTACTCTATTCACCCACCCTGAATCCGGAAGAAATATCCACGACAATGGCGCTGATACCGGACCTCAGAGTAATTGTGGTATACCAATATGCATCCCCCCAACGAATAGATGAGTTGAAAAGCCAGGGCGCTCCACTGTTGGCATGGCCGATTAGCTGGGACCAACTAATATCTATCTGCGTTAAATCCACAGAATTCGGCCAGCAGGCCGGAAAATCTGCTCCTCGGCGCTTTGATGACAGTGAATTACTGAGTATCGCTTACAAAGCCAAACAATTGGGTGATGATTCTCCTCGCCATCTGGTCACTTTAATTAGTGACCTCAATGCCTATGAGCTATACACCGCAGAGCATATTCTAGAATCTCCGGACGAAGCCGAGCTATTGTCTCGTATCCGAGAGGACGTGAGTTTTGCCAGAGCCCAGCTGGAACGCAGCCTGGGGGATGTATTAGCTACAAAATCCATTTCTATATCGGATACGCGCCTTTTGCAGACCTGAAACTGAAATGTATAGCCCAGCCAACATTAATTGTACAAATACTGTACATAACGCTTGACACCAACAATTAACTGTACATAATACGTACAACATTAACAGTTTCAGGCGTGAGATGGCATCGTCGCAGTCCTCCCTTACAAGTGTCCTTCCATATACGATGCCAGGTTCGGTGCAATTAGCCGACACGCCTTTTTTCTCCCTGCCGAGAAAGCCCAGACGCAATGGTCATCCTATTCCGTCTGAGTAAGTGCGGGTCAGGTATACCTGGTTTTACCTGCATTTCAGGCTTTCTTGCATGCCAAAAAGGTTGGTGGATTACAGGATGCAGCCTTTGAGCAAATTCATATCAGCACATCTACTATTTCTGAGTCTTTGCATCTTGCAAAGCTGCGCACACCCGCCAGAGGTAATCAGCGTACTAAATCATGTAAGCTGCCAGCAGATCAATAAAGGTGTACAAAGGATTCAGTACTCTGATATTGCCACCATTCGCGGCAGCGTCATGCTCGAGTCAACCCTGAACGACCAACAACAGAAAGCACAAAATCTAATATTTTTGGCCCTTTCTCAGGGACCCCAGGCCACATCCGGGTACCAACTATTGTTGTCGAGTCCCACAAAAGTGCTTGGAGAAGATTTACTCATTCCTGTGCACTGGCAAACACCACCAGAAAACAGCATGCAAGCCCAGGTAATAACGCATCCTTGTCTTATTGTAGCACTTGAGTGGCCTGGCGAAGGCAGCATAAAGTTTGTAGATCAGCTAGGGCAAACACTCGCAAGCTACACAAATACTACTCCAGCAACGTTAGAGCCGCTTCAGCCCGCTCTGTAACAGAATTTTTATACTGGGCCAGATCCAAATCCTCGGAGTCCCCCATTGCACCTACCAAATATCGCTTGTAGACGCCCTGACCTATAGCAGCCAAACGCCAGTGAGAAAAAGCCTGGTAATAGCTGATATAACGCAAATCACGCCCGGTGCGAAACTGGTAAATTTCGCACAATTCGGATTGTTTGGGAAAACCACCCACAGCGGTTGCAGGTTGATCGCACAAAGCGAGACTTTCGTCGAGCGTTTCTGGCCAGGAATTAAGCAGATACCCCAAGTCCGCCAAGGGATCTCCAAGCGTACATAACTCCCAATCTAAAACAGCCTGGATCTGCCCGTTTTTGACTAGCATATTTCCTAGCCGATAATCGCCATGCACAATACCGGCACCCACCTGTTCCGGCATCCGCTCACTCAACAACCTGGTCGATGCTTCCATAGCTGGAATCGGGTGAGTTTTGGTAGCCTCCCACTGCCCCGACCAGCGTTTTAGCTGACGTTTCAGATAATCCTCTTTGCGGCCGAGCGTACCCAGGCCAACCTCATCAGGATCAATCCTGTGTAATCTTGCCAGAACTTCTGCAACCTGATGCCCCAGTGGAAGCCGGTGCTCCGTAGGAAGCAGTTGCGCATCTTCAGCAGTATGCAACACATCGCCCGGTACAAATTCAAAAATACAGAAAGGGGCGTCATTAACCTCGGGATCTTCACACAAGCCCAATGTCCGAGGTACCGGCACATCGCCCGCGTATAAAGCAGAAATGATCCGGTGTTCTCGGGCGACATCATGCGCACTTTGCAATACATGACCCAAAGGCGGTCGGCGTAAAACAAATTGGAAATCATTCGCATCCACACAGCTATAGGTGAGGTTGGAACGACCACCGGCAAGCAATTCAAAGCTTACTGGCCCCTGAAACCCCGATATATTCTCTGTTAACCACTCTGAAACACGTACTGCGTTAATTCCCTCTGGCACTCGCTACTCCTTCCAAATCATGCCAGGGAATTTCGACGTTCAGCACCGCAAGACACTACAATAAAATGCTCAGCTAAGACCGACACCCGGCAACCGAAGAGATTGTGTACACGCCACA
The DNA here is from genome assembly GCA_019090385.1 of Pseudomonadales bacterium. Lineage (GTDB taxonomy): Bacteria > Pseudomonadota > Gammaproteobacteria > Pseudomonadales > Azotimanducaceae > DC-out156. Next base: position 2,948 of record JAHRWB010000145.1, read on the forward strand.
CTAACCAGCGGCAGCTTCCAATTCTCTCGCATATTTTTCTCTCGTTGTGTAGTAAACAGCATACCGATGTGCTTTTTCCAGACTTTTTATTGCCAACTTATCCTTCCCCAAAGCCTTTAATGCTTTACCCTTTAGGTAATGGAATTGATGTTCAACCTGTTTCAACCTGATTGAGCGCGATATCAACGTTAAGGTTTCCTGGTAGTTCCCCTGATCAAAGGCGATATTCGCCAGCGAAAAATGATAGTAAGGATTGGTATTTCTATAGTAGCTAACCATTTTTTTATAGGCTTCAGCCTTCTCTACGTCACCTTGGGTATAATAGAGACCAGCAAGATTACTAAGCGCAGATTTATTGCCTCTTTCGAGAAGTAAAGATTGTAAATAAGCAGACTCAGCATGATCAGTCATGCCAACCCGGGAAAAGAGAACGCCCAGATTAACCCACAAATTGTCGATATCAGGATACAGCGCCAGCGCATGATTCAAATACCAAAATGCGTTCCCATATTCTTTTCTCTGCAATGCTTCAACACCCAAGTTGCTATAAAACATAGACTCAGCATACTCATCCGATACCGCCTTAGTCGTATAGTTGTCCTGGTACTCGAAAAGATTAAAATCTACCAAACGATCCATCTTATAGCGCAACTTTACAATCACGTTAACATGATTATTTAAAATCACGAGACCACCTTCTCCTCCGTCCCAATTCGGAGGAACCTCTACCATCTGGTAAAACACTTTTAAGCCTGCTTCCCTTGCCAAAGCGACAAACAAATTAGTGAAGGAAAGACAATTACCTTCCAGTTTATGAAAGGTATCCTGTGCAGTGTATGTGAGATCCAGATTGTAATTAAGATGTCCCAACCCGCGCTTGCTCATTGCTCTCAACAACTTTCGCAACTTTGCTTCAGGCGCTCCATCACTTAAGTTTTTACTCAGGAATTCACGCATCTCTTGGTCGACATATAATAACTGGTAATCCATTCGGGGTTTTGCGGCTGCAAACTGTTCTGGAATGAACATCAATTCTGCCTTCGACATAGGCGAACTCACCGGCACGCTCGTGCAAGCACTAAGCAGAATGAGAGCCGTCATCAATTTTGCTACAAGGACTGTCCTGAAGGATTTCATTCAATCAGCCGTTTTCCATAATGATATGCGTGGATACAAATCAAGAGGCATCCGCTGCAACCTGAAACATCAAAACCTTGGTTATCTCAACACACCATGAAACAACACCCCAGAGAAAATGTTCCCTATATTGGATCACAGCAAGGGTAATTAGTTTCATCAATGTACTTCAGACGCCTTTACAGAAGCAGCTGCGGGTTTATCTATGCAGAGCCGCCGCCTTTCTCTACAAGAGCCGCCGCTTTCCTCTACAAGAGCCGCCGCAGGCGCTATGAAGCATTGCTGCGGGTGCTGGCTTTATATTGCTGATCCAAGGCCTGATACAGTCGCTCGGGATAGTTTTTGTGGTGTAGGTCCATGGTAGAGCTGATAGCAACCAGTTGTTCATTGTCTTCCAGTCCATCCCAGTTTTTAAGGTAATCTCCAGTTTTATAGCCATTGTCCTGTCTGAATTTATTCAGCACATTTTTCCCGATATATCCCGAATACAGTTCATCAAAGCTTAAAGGTAATGCCGACATCATTGAAAAAAAAGTTGGTATATCAAAGGCCTGACTGTTTAAAGTCACCAGGGCATGATCCTCCACCGCCCCTCTTAAATCACCACCATTTGCCATGGATATTCCCGCCGTTATAGATCGGAGTGTTTCATCTGCTATGTCCGAATCGGAAATATGCCCTGCTCTGATCAGATCACTTAAACCAAAATGCCATATATCAATCAGTTCAAGTTTTGATTGAGCTAAGTCTGGCACCTGATGCTTCCACCATTTCCAGCCAAAATGATCCAGCAGCTCTGCACACTCCACCCAGATTGCCCGGTAATAGGCGTAGTTTTGCAGCTCCCACTGTTCATGTACTTGCCGATTATAGGCATTCTGTAATTTGGCCATGGCCAAAATCATTGTCCGAACGTCACTCATATACCACCCAACACCCACTGCCTATACTGGAAACTCTGCCACCAACACCAATGATAAAAAACGTCTACTTCGCCAATTTACTTGCGAGTAGCGATCTTATCACCTATAAGAACACATGGGGGATCTGCAATCGCAACCGTAAACAATAAACGATATGTCTAATGCACCTGTCACAGCCTTGGTGATGCATCCTGTAGTTCGCGACGAACTGCTTAGATCAGACCATATTCAGCAACTGAAGCAATGCTGCAGATTAATTTCCGATGCGCCTTTTCGTGATTTCTCCGAAGCCGGGGAGCATCTTGCCAATATTGAGATCCTTATCACTAGCTGGGGCTGCCCCCGGGTAGATGCTGAATTATTAAGATATATGCCGAAACTTAGGCTCATAGCCCATTTAGCCGGAACGGTAAAAGGTTTCATAGACGAGCAGGTATGGCAAAAGCGTATCACCATAATCAATGCTGTATCCGCGAATGCGGTTCCCGTTGCTGAATATACTCTGGCGGCTATACTGTTTGCCAATAAACGTGTTTTCCAGCTCAGGGATTTTTATAGTGAGCATCGTGAAAACCGGGCACCATGGACTGTTGAAGCACCAAATGTTGGAAACTACGATAAAATCGTTGGTATCGTTGGTGCATCCCAGGTGGGGCGCCACCTTATGCAGCTTCTTCAACCTTTTGATTTTAGAGTTTTGCTTTATGATCCTTACATAACCGCTCTTGAAGCAAGGCACCTCGGTGTATATAAAACGAGCTTAGCAGAACTGCTGTCTCAATCCGATGTAGTTAGCCTGCATGCACCACTTTTGCCCAGTACCCGTCATATGATTGGTGCTCGTGAACTGCAACTGATGAAAAATCACGGAACACTGATCAACACAGCACGGGGCGCAATAATTGACCAGGCGGCGTTGATTAGCGAGCTGAGAAGCAAGCGGATCTTTGCAATTCTGGACACCACCGAGCCCGATATCCTCCCGCCAGAGTCACCACTTTACACTTTATCTAACGTTTTTCTGACACCCCATATAGCCGGATCTCTAGGGGCTGAGACGCAACGTATGGCAGATTATATTGTTGAAGAAATAAAGCGCTTTTCCCGTGGCCAACCCGTCACCCGAAAAATTAACGTTGGAGAACTTGAGCGTTTGGCATAGGTATTATCAAACACAAATCCTTAACCGTTGAAATTTCACCTATTGCCCTTATAAATACATACAACACAACTGAAGAGAAGCATGATCAATGAGTGGTATTTCCCCCGTTCTACCCGTCATTCCGCTCAAGAACACCTTGGTGTTCCCTCAACTGGCTGCGCCTCTATCCGTGGGTCGTCTGTCATCTCTTAGTGCAATAAGAAAAGCAACAGACTCGCGCATGCAACTCATCACCGTATCTCAGCGAGATGCAAAGATGGAAAACCCCGGCATAAAGGATTTATACACAGTCGGTACGCTAGTTAATATCAAACGCGTTGAGCGTCGTGATGACAGTGCACAGCTACTGGTCGAAGGCGTAAACAGAGTCAAAATTCTTACAGCATCTATAACGGAACCTTTTCTGGGAGTAACTTATGAAATTCTAGCCGATCTATCTCTGGATAGCGCTGGGCAAGGCGAAAGCGATAAGGAAATTATCGCTTTCATGAAGGAAAACCTGGATTTGGCTGAGCAGATTTCTGTGATGTACGATCCTGAGAATGGCAAACAGATATTTAGTCAACTTATTGGTTCGATAGATGACCCTGTCATTCAAATGTACCGAATTGCTTCTCTAGCAAATCTTGAACTCACACAAGAACAACAGGTACTCGAGTACACCTCAGCCATTGAACTTTTCAAGTATGTGCACAAATTGCTTGAGCATGAAATCGGGGTTACCCGGCTCCGCAAGGAAATATCTGAACAAACACGCACCGACATAGGCGCCCAGCAACGAGAACACTTACTTCGCCAGCAAAAACGTGCGATCGAATCCGCCCTGGGTGAAAAGGAAGATAGCGAACAAGATGACATTACCGAGTTAAAAGAACTTCTGGCCAAAGCAAAATTACCGGACACAGCCAAAAAAGAAGTTGACCGTGAACTCAAGCGACTGGCAAGAATGTCTGCAAATGCTTCAGACTACCAAGTCTCGAGGTCTTATTTGGAACTGGTAGCAGAATTACCCTGGTCGGAACAAACTACCAACACCCTGTCCTTGCAAAATGCCAAGGATGTGTTGGACGAAGATCACTTTGGACTGACAGAAGTGAAAGACCGCATTCTGGAAAACCTTGCAGTAATGCAGCTTAACCCCGCAGCTAAAGCGCCTATTTTATGCCTGGTAGGCCCTCCTGGCGTCGGTAAAACCTCACTCGGAAAGTCTATTGCGCGTGCCATGGGGAGAAAATTTGATCGCCTCAGCCTAGGTGGCTTACATGATGAAGCAGAACTGCGTGGACACCGTAGAACATATATTGGTGCAATGCCCGGACGCATTATTCAGGGAATTCGCCGTACCAGTGTGAATAATCCGGTATTAATGCTGGATGAAATAGACAAACTCGGCAATGATTTCAGAGGCGACCCTGCCGCGGCCCTGATGGAAATTCTTGATCCGGCACAAAATAAAGAATTCATGGACAACTACCTGAACCTGCCTTTTGATTTATCCAATGTGTTTTTCATTACTACTGCAAATTCACTGGATACCATTGCGCGTCCACTACTGGATCGTATGGAAATACTGGACCTAAGCGGATACAGTGATATTGAAAAACTGGAAATTGCCTCCCGTTATCTGGTACCGAGACAGCGTGTAGATGCAGGCCTGAGTGAAAAGCAGTTGAATTTACCCGAGCGCACACTACTGGACATCATTCATCATTACACACGAGAGGCAGGTGTTCGACAATTGGAGCGCGTAATATCACGCGTAGCTCGAAAACGAGCCAGAGCAATACTCGAAGCCCAAACTGCGAAAGGTCCACGACCACGCAAATTGAGCATGCCTATTCTACCCAAACATCTTCCCGAATTTCTGGGACCACAAATTTACTACCCGGAAAAATCTCGTAAGAAACTGCCCCCGGGTGTAGCTCAGGGTTTGGCCTGGACTGAGGCAGGTGGAGTGCTACTCCATATCGAAGCCACATTGGTTCAAAAATCAGAAAATATTATTCTAACGGGACAACTGGGTAGCGTTATGCAGGAGTCAGCTAAAGCTGCTCGAAGTTATATCTGGTCTGCTGCCGAAAAGCTTCATATCGACCGCAAAAAAATAGAAAATTCGGGCGTACATATTCACATTCCCGCAGGTGCCGTGCCCAAGGATGGCCCGTCAGCCGGTATTACAATGGCCTGCGCATTAGCCTCTGCATATTCTGGACGCACCTTACAGAGCAGTATTGCTATGACCGGGGAACTTACACTCTCGGGGCTTGTTTTACCCGTAGGTGGTGTCAAAGAAAAAATTATGGCGGCGCATCGGGCGGGTATTAAGCACATAATCATACCCAAAGCCAATCAGAATGAATTAAAAAAACTACCGGATACAGTTCTCGGCGAGATAAAAGTCGATTTGGTAGAGCGATTCGAAGAAGTCAGTGAACTGGCATTTAACTGACTATGCAACTGATATTCAACAACTGCAAAATTGAAAAATATAAGCCAAACTCAAAACAGGGTATTAGTGAGTTCTTCAAAACTGTCTACCCGGCGCTCTAGATCTGACAAAGTTACGCGCCAGAAATCGGCATCCTGCAGGCGCACCTGCAGGTGTTTTGCCGCCAGGTCTTCTGCTGTCATTCTGCCAGTATCTCTCAACAATAATTTGTAATTAGGAAAAAAATCAGCGCCCATTTTTTCTTGCTGTGCATACAAACCCATACTGAATAAGTATCCAAACAAATAGGGGAAATTATAAAAACTCACGCCAGAAATATAAAAATGTAGTTTGCTCGCCCAAAACAATGGATCGGCTTCCGAAATAGAATCTCCATACCAGTTCTTCCAGGCACTCGACATAAGCTGCTTGATTTCTGTAGTTTGCAGAGGTCTTTTTGCCCTTGCTTCGTAAAAATTTTTCTCAAATTCAAAGCGCGCCGGAATATTAAGAACAAATGCCGGTAATGCTAAAATGTCTTCCCAGGCAATATCAAATTTTTCAGCGGGGGTACGCGCCCTTGCAATCAATGCGTCCCGCACAACGGTTTCACCAAACGTGCTGGCAGTTTCAGCAAGTGACATGCCATAGGATTTTTGTGTCAGCGGCAGATCACGCATTACCCAGGAATGGAATGCATGCCCCAACTCATGGGCAAGGGTAATAACATCACTGGTACCTCCGGTATAAGTCATATAGACCCGGGGCGAGCGAGATTTCAAAAAACCCGTACAAAATGCACCCGGTCGCTTGTAGTCACCAACCGATCCCTCTATCCAACCTTTATCCCGTACCATGCGCACAAACTGTCCCATTTCCGGGTTCACTTCCCCATAGGCATCAGCAATCAATTCAAGCGCTTCCTCAAAAGCGATACCGGTAGAGGGTTTAGCCGATTTATTCAAATCTGGTGCAGGGGCCCGCATATCCCACGGCCCCAATGCTTCTTTTCCGTAAGCACGAGCCTGCAATTTTGCCGCCCGTTGGGCCAGAGGCCTGGCCTCTTCCGCTATGCTCAATAACCTTTCCAGCGTTTCTGAACTCATTCGGTTCATGTGAATAGGCGCATCCAAAAAAGTAACTTCCTGGCTAGCTGATCGCTTTCGGCACATCTCCAAGCGCCACCCAGCAATTGCATTCAGTGCCGACGCACAACTTTCCTCATGAACTTCCCAGGCGCTATTAATAGCGCTCCATGCACTTTTTCGAGTTTGATCGTCGGGCCTTTGAAGTAATCCAGCAGCTTCAGCTATGCCCATTGTTTGGCACTCATTCCCAAGCAATACTTCACATTGCAATGTGCCGGACAGTTGGCCGTACATACGCCCCCAAGCATGAATTCCATCCTGGGAAAGCGCTGACACCATATTCTCCTCTGCCAAACTTAGCACTTCGTGACGCCTCTCACGGCTTCGTCGTACACTGAATTCAGCATGCCTGGTTGTTGGGTGATCAAGGTATGCAGTTACCAGCGACCCTGACGCCAAATCCAGAAACTGCGAAAGTGGTTCACAAGCAGCAGCAAAGCGTTTTGCATACTGCTGCAATCGGCCTTCGAGAGTCTGAGCCGGGGCATTCTGGCTATCAACACTGAGCAAGCATGAAGCAAATACTTCCGGATCGTGCAACAGCACCTGGGCCTTTTCCAACAAACCGTTGATTTCACGTGCGTCATCCAACAAGGCTGTAGCACCTTCGGCAGGAAGTGTTTCAACAGTGGACAATATACTTTCCAGCTGCGGATTCAATATTTCTATTCGCTCAAGCAAGCTTTCTACTTCAGCAAGATCTGCTTCAATTTCAGCCGACTCTGGTGACGGGTACTCGCCGGACAGGTCCCATTGCGGCCCCTCCAATACAAATTGTTCAACGGTTTTCTGCATAATCAATTAACCTCAGCATTATCGTCTGTAATATTCCCGGTACGCTCGGTTACGCCACCGGCCTTACCTGCATGCATAAAGTGCTTAATGAAGGGGGCGAGGATAATTATAGCCAAGCCTACGCCAACAGCAGTTTTTGCCAAATAGCCAAATATTTCGCTATACACGGCCAGCGCGGCTACGCGATCAAGTGCTACTCCCCCCGACTCACTGGTACTCGCCCCGGCAGCGATCAGCCCACCTACATATGAAGATGCTGAGCTGGCCAGGAACCATACCCCCATCATCAGTCCGACCACTCTGGGTACTGACAAGCGAGTAACCATTGCCAAACCAATGGGAGAAAGACACAACTCACCCGTGGTATGTAAGAAGAAGGCCAGAATAATCCAAAAAGCACCGACACTTCCATCCACCTGGGCAATAGAAATACCATATACAAGCGCTGCAAATCCCAGCCCAACCTGTACTATGGCCAGACCAAACTTTGCTGGTGTACTAGGCTCCATCTTACTCGCCGCCAACTTGACCCAAAACCAACTGAACAAAGGCGCCATAATCACTATAAAAATGGCATTCAGTGACTGAAACATGGATGCTTTAATCTCCATACCCATGATATTTCGGTCGATATTCCGGTCTATAAATAGTGCCATAGAACTGCCTGCTTGCTCAAAAAATGACCAAAAAACTACCGATATGATGACTAGAAACAACACTATCAGCATGCGATCGCGTTCAACCGGAGAACATTTAAAAAGTGAAAATAACACCAGACCACTCACGGCGAAAAAACTTGTACCCATAAGCAGGCTACCTATCAGCAGCCGATGCTGTAAAAGCTGCCAGACCAGTAAAACGCCAACAAAACTGAGCAGGTAGATCAGTTTTTCTCTTGTTACCAATCCCAGCATAGTCTCTTGCAGATGATCCGGTTTAGCGGGCATGCCAGCACCTTGAAGAAGATGTTGCCCGCGAATAAAAGTAAATAACCCCGCCAACATTCCAATACCCGCCAGTCCAAAACCATACTTCCAGCCGTACGTTTCACCCAACCAACCACACAGAATGGCTGATATTGCTGCACCCACATTAATGCCCATATAAAATATCGTGAACCCACCATCTCTACGCGGGTCATCGTATTCATAAAGCTGTCCAACAATGCTGGAAATGCTCGGCTTTAAAAAACCCACTCCAACAATAATAAAGGCCAATGACATGTAAAAGGACTGGAGATAAAAGGCATTTCGTTCTACACCCTGGGCCCCAATGACAGCAGCATCCCCCTCCAGTGCCATCCCCATGTGCCCACATACCAGTAAAATCGCGCCCCAGATAACAGCCTTGCGAAAGCCCAGGTAGCGATCTGCAATCAATCCTCCAATGACCGGCATAAAATAGACCATAGCGCCATAACTGGCATAGATACCGGTTGCATCGGAATCACCAAATAAAAAATGTTTGGTGAGATACAGAATAAGCAAGGCACGCATCCCATAGTAAGAGAAGCGCTCCCACATCTCGGCAAAAAACAAAACGACAAGTCCACGCGGATGGCCCAGAATGTCACGGTCACTGGCTGTAGCCACAATTACCCCTGCTATTCTCAAAATCTGGACAGACTAACAGAAGATCGTTTGGCAGACGAGGCGCAAGTAACTGCAGAAATAACACTCGGGAACGGATACAATGAACCATGACAGAGTCCAATAAAATTTATCGATATCATCCTGCCCTGACTTCCTCTCACCAGGGTACATTGCCCATTCTTGCAAACCTGCCCCACTCCGGGTTAGTCATTCCAGAAAGTATGCGGGAAAAGCTCAAGCCGGAATATCGTGATTTTCTACCCAATCAAGACTGGCATCTGGGGCACCTCTACGACTTTTTACCCGACCTGGGTATTGCCACACTACAAGCTACCCATAGCCGCTACGCTACGGATTTAAACCGAAAACTCACAGCAGAACCCTATGGCAGCTTCTGGAAATCTGTCATACCGAATCAAACAGCGTTTCAAAAGCCCTTGTATGAAAACCCTTTGAGCGACGAGCAAATTTCCACCCACCTCGATAGTTACTACCACAACTACCATCAAAAGCTCAAACAATTGCTAGAACAGTACATTGCTACATTCGGGAAAGTGCTACTGCTTGATTTGCACAGCTTTGGTGCCTTGGTAGAAAATGAAGTGGTGCTGGGTAATGCCAAGGGCACATCATGCCAGGCACGTACTTTTTCCCGCCTCAGTCAGTGTTTTATTGATCAAAATTTTGATGTTGTGGAAAACAAAGTATTTACCGGCGGATTTATTATTCGCCACTACGGTGCAATGGAAAACATTGAAGCCATCCAAATTGAGCTGCACTACGCATTATACCTCGATTCAGAGGCACTTAAGCAGGATGCAATTCCACCCTGGCAAACTAGATACTTTGCACACAGCAAACAAAAACTGCGCAAAGTATTTGAAGAATTAATTAAACAGTTATACAACAAAATTTAAATGCCTGCTGTATTCCCGCTAAGCGCCATCTGCTTTTCGTCTAACAAGCAGTCCTGGCCTCATCTACGCCTGTTTTACCCTCTAAAATACGGCTACACTATCCGGGCCGAATATCCCTGAGCGTAACCGTTCGATTAAACACCGTTTTCAATGCGGAACTGTCTGTTTCATCCTTCACAAAGTAGCCTTGACGCTCAAACTGAAAATGATGAATGTCACCAAGCAGTGCAGCCGGTTCGATAATAGCATTCAGTTGTTTGAAGGATGCCGGATTGAGTGCCCCGGCTAATTCTGAAACATCAGGCTGTTTTTCCAAAAACAAATTTTCATACAAACGCACGTCACAATATTGTCCTTCCATCGCACTGACCCAATGCACAACACCCTTTGGCTTCAGGCCACTTTTATCTGAACCACTGCGAGACTCCGGAAAATAAGTACAATGCAGCTCCTGAATATTGCCCGCATCATCCTTAATTACCTCGTCGCAGCGAATAATAAAAGCCATGCGTAAACGCACCATTTCACCAGGCGAAAGACGTTTATATTTACGCGGACGCACCTCTTCGAAATCAGAACGCTCGATGAATATCTCTTTGCTAAAGGGTAGCACACGCCGCCCGAGATCTTTTTTGGGATGCCAGGGCGCCGTCAGTGGCTCTGCCGATAAAGCACCCTGCGTATCTTCGGTCCAATTTGTTATCACTACTTTCAGGGGCTCCAATACGCACATGGCTCGATGAGTATCGGCTTCCAGGTCTTTACGAACACAAAAGTCGAACAAGCTCATCTCAATGGTATTGTTTTGCTTAGTGATGCCGATGCGCTCACAAAAGTCCCGAATAGCAGGGGCTCGAACACCTTTGCGACGCAGCCCAGAAATAGTCGGCATGCGCGGGTCATCCCAGCCAGCTACATGCTGCTCACTCACCAGTTTATTCAGTAAACGCTTGCTCATCACCGTATATTCCAGACCCAGCCTGGAAAATTCAATTTGCGGCGGATGCACATTCAGATTGATATTATCTAAAACCCAATCGTATAAGGGGCGATGATCCTCAAATTCCAGCGTACATAAGGAGTGAGTAATTTCTTCAAGTGCATCACATACACAATGGGTATAGTCATAGGTTGGATAAATACACCAATCGTTCCCTGTACGTTGATGGTGGACATGCCGAATCCGGTAAAGCACCGGGTCACGCATATTGATATTCGGTGAACTCATATCTATTTTAGCTCGCAGCACGTAGGAACCGTCACCATGTTTTCCTTCGCGCATCTCCCTAAATAGAGCCAGGTTTTCTGCAACGCTCAGGTCTCTAGAGGGGCTATTAACACCAGGCTCTGTTAATGTACCCCGTGTTTCTCGCATCTCCTCCGCACTGAGACCACATACAAATGCCTTATTCGCACTGATCAATTGATTCGCAAGCTGAAAAAGCTGTTCAAAGTAATCTGAAGCATGGGTTAAGTGATCACCCCAGTCAAACCCAAGCCAACGCACGTCCTCCTGGATTGCCTGCACGAAGGCCTCATTTTCCTTTTCCGGATTGGTATCATCGAAACGCAAATAGCATAGCCCACCAAACTCTGCAGCAACGCCAAAGTTCAAGCATATTGATTTGGCATGTCCAATATGTAGTCTGCCATTGGGCTCGGGTGGAAACCGCGTTATCACACGGCTTCCCGCTGCTACATCTTCACTTATCCGCTGCCGTATAAAATCCAGACCGGCCGGTGTTTCTGACATCTATGGTTACTCTCTATATTTGACTGGCGATAGATCTTCCATTCTACAGAATATCGGCGGAGTCAGTCTCAAATTTATTCTCCTGACTCGTTTCTCTCCTATTGCTGCTTATTTGATGAATTGGACTACACTCAACATTGATAAGATTTAGTGATAGCGAATGAAAAAAAATACAGCCGAAGTCTCTCTTGATACTTTATTGGAAGATGCCAAGCGCGCCCAATCTCTGATGGAAAGTCTTGATCTAAACCTTATTGTCGAACACGATGAGAGTGAAATACGACAGTTAAACCAGGTAATCTCTGAGTTAGAACAGATTGAAAGTGCCCAAGCGCAACCAGCAAGCGAATCGCCAAGTACCCCCGGTCAATCCAGCGATACCCCTAAACAACAAACCCCGCCAGAAGATGCACAACCCAGAACAATGGAGGAAACCGATATTCTCACTGTCGTGCAAAATGCGGGTTTCGGCAGCCGCGTTGGGCGTGTCTATTTTTCTGGGCTGGATTATCCCATCAAGCCCCTGGACTATATACCTCACCGCAATGGGCTACCAAATTTTGATGTATGCCTGGCACCGGAAAGCGCTCCGGCCGAAGCTGTCCAGGCAATTTTTGTTTCAGAGCGCGGGGTATTTTGCGCATCTATAACAGAGCCCGTAGCAGATAACTCCTGGCGCATAATCAGGAGTATGCCCTACCGAAGCAATGACGAAATGTTGGACTTGATACAACGTTTTATTGACAGAAGTGCTTCAGAAGCCCTCTAGTCACGACTGGCTCACTTACAACGCCCTGCCATAGTCCTGGTTGCAGGCCATTTAGCCATTCGTAATGCTATAATGCCCTATCCTCAATTTTCGATGAGACTATGTGAGTGCAGTATGCAATAAAGCCAGTGAGCACGATCAAATCACTCCTGGCTGGCTGTATAACCCTCGTCCTGCTAGGCACGGTATTTTTCCTACCTGATTCGCGAGCAGTAATACTTGGTACTTTACTAGACCAAATAAGGGGAGAGCACTGGTATAGACTAGAGCTTTCAAGTCAGCTTATTGGTCAGTATTATTCCAAGACTTGGATCAATACTAACAATCAAATTGTATTTACTTCCACTCTCACTTTTACCTTACCGAGCGCTGGTACCACCCAAATAAACGAATCACTGACCTTTTCTGCACATAAGCCTCATGTCCTCCTTACCGGCAATTATTCTGAACATTCAGACAACAAGCTGTTCCGGGAGATTTCCTTGCAGCAATACAACTCTGACCCAAGCGAACCCCAAAACAAGAGGCACTTGCGCTCCACTGGTCAAACCCATTCAACACAGCAAAGCTACAATTTCGTTATTACCAGTGACCAACAATCACAAAAACGCCAGCAACGCTTCACTTACACTTTGGAAGACCACCTGGGCCTGGAGCTTTGGCTAAAACAGCAGCAGCCCAAACCGAAAGCAACCCTTTCGACCCAATATTTTGATTTCAACAAACTACAGCCAAAAAGCACCACATGGCATGTCATATCCAACAAGTCATCTGGTTATATCATCAGCAATGATATAACCGGAGACAATTTATATGTGCTGGACAAAAAATTTTTACCCATAAGTTTTTCTTTAGATAGTCTGTTTAAGCTGTATCGTATAACAAGGGAGCCAACCCAGATCACCGCCAAAACCCACTTGCTGCACACCAGTAATCTGCATGTTCCGGTTACCCACGCACTGGGAGATCCCACTACAATCAGCAGCTTGCGTATAGAAATAGACGCCATCAGTGCCAATGTTCTGAAAAACAATCCTTCACAAACAATCTATCAAAACCAAGGTGTACACATACTAAAAACTCAACAACGGGAGCTCCCACCATCAACGGCACCTACGCGCAGCGAATCACTGCTCAATTCTCAGGCAGCTAAACATCCGTCTGCAGTAGATACGCGACTGGAAATGCTTGCAGAATCAACGCTATACCCGATTAATCATCCGCAAATTAATAAACTAGCCAGCACCCTTTCTTTAGCCAATAAATCAGACAAAGCAAAACTGCAGGCACTGCTGAAATTTGTAAACACCTATCTGGAATATAAAGAAACTAAGTACCCTCTAACATTAATCAAGGCCATACAAAGTCAGTCTGGGGATTGCACTGAATTCGCAGACCTGTTGACTACCCTGGCTCGACACTTTGGGTTGCCTGCCAGATCAATTACCGGGCTTGCATACTCCGACACACCCACTCCAGGGTTTTACGTCCACGCCTGGAATCAGATTATGATCGGTGGTCATTGGCAATCTGTCGACCCTACCTGGAACGAGATGCAGATAGACGCAACCCACATAGCGTTCCCCACCAACAGTATTGATCAGCTAAAAGCCTTTGCCACCATCCCCTTCATGCGTTTCAATATAAAAAATATTATTCGCTCGGGAACCGATAATTTCTAGTTAAGTAAACAGGAAATAGAATATGCAAAAAGCAGAAATTGAATCACTATTTGAACCCGTCCTCACGAAAATTTTTGAGGACTGCCAAGTAACAGATTCTTTTATCGATAGAGAAATGTACCAAATCAATATTGCTACCGTATGGACCAACGTCGTACTAAAACCAGACAGCATCGGACTGAGTGAAAATGACCTGGAAACGGTACACAATATTTTTGATGAGTATGCAAAAATTGCCCTGGGTGAGGAAAATTCACTGAAAGGCTGCTTCAGGTTTATCAATGCTAAAGCCGGTGAACAGGCCATGAAACGTTGTAAGGTAAACCAGAACCACAAAGACATGCTCCTGTATTTTTGCTCCATGATCCTTGACCCTGAAGGTCATGAACGCTGGATGGAAGAAAACACCGAACCGAAGTAGAAATTGCGGTTATTATTCGCCCATAATATTCACACATACCTCACGCACATGGGGCATGTGACGGTGCTCCCAAAGGAAAATACCCTGCCATGTCCCCAGTAACATTTCTGCGTTTTCAACCGGAATTGACAAGCTAACAGCGGTAAGTGCCGCCTTGATATGGGCCGGCATATCATCAGGCCCCTCCTGTGTGTGCGTGTATAGACTATCGTTTTCCACAACCAGGCGATTAAGCCAATTTTCCAAATCCCGAGCAACCGCAGAATCTGCGTTTTCCTGAATTAACAGGCTAGCAGACGTATGTCGGATAAAAAGCGTCAATAAACCCGATCGTATGCCTGATTTATCGAGTTCTTTTTCAACTTTGTGAGTAAGGTCATAGAGCCCTGGTCCATTTATCGATACTTTTATATCCGAGTTCATGAAGGTCCTACGATTATCTGGATTGAACCGCACAAGGATAGCGAAAACCGGGTCAGGACGCACGATGCAGAATATTTTCCATCCACGCTCAGCTGGAATGTGGTTGTCAGTCATTGCAGGGGTTATTTGCCTGGCAATGGGTTGGCAGTTTCTGAGCACTATGGCGTTTGCCATTTGTATTCTCTTTTTACAATTTGTTCCACCTCCCCATCTCACCACCTCTAGCGCCGATAAGTGGCAAGGTTATTTTCAAAGCGCGCCCGCGGGTATGGCGATAGTGAATATAAACGGAAATATTATCCGTGCAAATGCGGCACTTGCTGAAATCTACGGCCTCAGTTTAGATGAAATTCACAAGGTAGAGCTGAGGCTATTAGTAGGAGACGAGGCCTGGGATAAAACCCAGCCCAAAACCACAAAGCTCGCCCACGAGCGCGAAA
>JAHRWB010000146.1 GCA_019090385.1 Pseudomonadales bacterium
CAAAATGTTGCCGGAATTAATCCGGGTATCGTTTATGCCTGGGCCAATGGATATGGGCAGAAGGGTCCCAACGCCGACCAGCCAGCCTACGACGATATCGTTCAGTCTGCATCCGGTTTCGCCATGTTGAACAAGCGACTATATGGAGAGCCTGGCTACGTCCCAATGCCGGTGGTAGATAAAATTGTTGGTTTGATATTAGCATCCTCGGTTACCACGGCTCTATTGCATCGAGAGCGCACCGGGCAAGGACAGTTTGTGGAAGTACCCATGTATGAGTCTATTGTGGCATTCAATATGATAGAGCACCTGTATGGCAAGGCGTTTGAGCCAGGGGTTGCCGACATGGGTTATCCCAGGGCCTTTAATCGCAATCGGCGGCCCTTCAAAACCAAAGATGGCTATCTTGGTCTTTTACCGAATACGCAAAAGCAGTGGTTCGATTTTTTTGGCATAGTTGGCCGTTCTGAGTTAAGGGAGGATCCAAGATTTATCGACTTTCCCCAACGAACAATCTATGTGGATGAATTATATGGCGTTATGAAAGACGCTTTACCTGAAAAAACCACAGATGAGTGGATACGGCTCTTCCAGGATGGAGATATTCCCTGTGCAAGGGTGAATGACCTGGAAGATTTACTTCACGAACCGCATTTGAATGCCGTGGAGTTTTTTAAAAAAATGGAACACCCTACTGAGGGACTGGTTAGAACCACAGATATCCCTGTTCACTATTCTAAATCTCCTGGTTCTATTCGGCGGCTGGCACCAAATCAGGGAGAACATACTGTATCGATCCTTGACGAGCTCGGATATTCCCCTGAGGAGGTGCAACAGATGTTGGACAGTAAAGCCGCTTTCAAATTTGAGCCTAACAACTGATCGCTGTATCACTCATTGGATTGCATTATCTTTAGCCAGTGCTGCCACATGGCACGTTGGGGGGTTTCATCCGATACACATCCAGCCATGGTACCGTCTTCCATTAATCTTTCCCTGTGTAGTCCGCGCCGAAAGATCAACCAGGGGTCCATGCTGCAGGCTACACCTTCCTGTACCCTGTTAAACATTTCGATATCGTCGTGAATACCGCCACCACGCGGGCTGTAAAATGCTTCGAATTGACGGATGCGCATAGTGTTCAATTCGTCAGGGGCACCTTTTAATAGGGTGGGTGCCAGCTCGACTTCAGTTTCGTTGTGCTCAATGGGTCGAATGGTCCGCACCTGTTGCCCCAATACGACAAGATTGGGGAATATGCTCATGTGTGTTCCGGCCGTGACGATGACATCTTCTGCTCGATCCTGGCCATAGGCGGCGACCATATCATCGTAGTATTTTTTGCCCCAGGATGTGGCTTTGAGACCAGCTAGCTGGCGATCTCTTTTTTCTGGTTTGAGATTTTGTGCCTGATAGTCGATATAGGTATTGCCACATCCTAAATCTCTGGCATTTACCGCTGAAGCAGTATCAAAAGTATCGACGCGTTTTCCTGTCATTCTTGCTATTTGTGCAAAAAAGGACTGGTGGGTGAAGTTGGCATGGTACCCGTCGATCGAGTTTTCCATTTGTAACTTCCAGCTACCTTTATACACCAGCTTCGCAGCGCCGGCCTGGACAATAATTTCTCCTTCAGGAGAAAGGTCGCAGAAGTAATCAATTTGACGCATGGTCGGTGCACCGAGGCTGTCCTGCAGGGATTCAGTGGGCTCAGCGATGGAAGCGAAAACAAAACCCCGATAGCTATCAATCTGGCGGGGTTTTGATAGGGAAAACTGACGCTTGTCTATTTTTTCATAGCCATCTTCATAGGGAATGATGGTGAGCTCTCCGTCCAAAGCATAGTTCCAGCCATGGTATTCACAGCGGAATTTTGCGGCGTTACCACAGTCTTCCTGGCATACGGTAGCGGCCCGGTGCCGGCAGCGGTTAAATAACACCTGCACCTTGCTATTTTTGTCCCGAACGAAAATGACAGGTTGTTTGCCCAGTGTGCGACGTTTGAAATCTCCAATATTTGGAATTTCACTTTCGTGGGCAACGTAGACCCAGGTATTGGTATAAATTTTCTCTAATTCGTCACGGTAAATATCAGGATTGGTATAAACACTGCCATGCACTGCATCTGCTTTAACCAAGTCGGCATAGTTGATGGATTTTTTCATTTACGCTCCTCTCTGATACTGGGCCAGATACTGTATAAACAGGCTAGCTGCTGTGTCCTGGACATATAGATTAGCCATCTCCAGCAATATATGATGTCTGTCTGTTTTTGTATACCAGAAACTTAAAACAGGACCTTGTACTCAGAATTCTAATTTATTCACGTAAATGTGTGTGTATGGTCTTCGGGTGAGCAAGTGGTAGATTTGTAAACCTGGGAGAAGTTGATAGATGAAAGTGGCTGGAGCAAAAGCGCTAGCAAAGCAGTAGTTGGCGGTATATGGCGGCTTACCGGCTTATCGAGCGATGCTGGACCGTGAAGGTGTCGAAGCGCCGGAAGACCTGCAGATTTATACTGCGTTAGCAAACTTGGCTTCAATCTGAAAATAGCCGTTTGCATCAGGGTGTTTTTTAAATACCTCTTTCCACCCGTCACCACCGAAGACGCGTTTGTGGCCGGCTTTGCGGTCTTCCATACTGTCCCAGCGGATAATCCAGGTGACATTTGCTGTACCCAGAGGTAACTGCATTATTTTATCTCCTGAGTATTCAGGTGAGTCACCTGAATCTATCCAGAAGCCAACGACATCTAGTTCTTGTTTTAGAAAAGGTACGGCCTCGTTGATCGCCCATTGGCGGTAAAGCTCGAGTTTTTCTGGATTGTAGTGGTAGTTTCGGATTTCATGGATCATCAGTTTTTCCTGTTCTTCTTTCTCTTAAATAGAGACACTTAAATAAAGGTGCTGATTTAAAAGCGAGGAGCCTGGTGTGTTGAGGTGGAGTACAGATTGGGCAAATTAGTTGGACAAAAAAAAGGCAGCCCTTTTTTACGGTACTGCCTTTTCACTAACTTGCCATTATCATTCTAACTTGCTTAACCAGTGGCGGCTTCCTGGGCCAGAGGACCTCGCAATAGTTTGCCGGGGTAGTTGCCAGTATGTTCACCATCACGCATCAGGACTTCTCCGTTGACGATAGTGACACTGATACCTTCGGCTTTTTGCACCAATCGGCGAGCGCCGGCGGGCAGGTCATTTTTAACAACAGGCATTAAGGGGTTGATTGTTTTAGCGTCAAAAATGATTACGTCTGCAGCCAAGCCTTCCTTAAGCAAGCCACGATCATTAAAACCCCAGGCTTTTGCGGGTTGTTGGGTTAACATATTTACTGCATCTTCCAGCGTCAACGCTTGTTCTTCTCGTACCCAATGGGCTAGCACGTGG
>JAHRWB010000147.1 GCA_019090385.1 Pseudomonadales bacterium
CAGTTTACCTAATTAGAACAATGGATGATGCGAACCGACGGGCCAACACGAGCAGAGAGATAAAGGTCTAGAATAATAGGTACACTGTCCCTCAATATCGTGTTGAGCTTTGCGATTCATAGCAATATCCTCAATCATTGGTTAGAGAGAATAAACTGTCTACCGAAGTCAACATTTTTATAGTACGACGCGCAAAGAAATGCTCGCATCTTACCCAAAAAAGATAGGCGTACAAATAAACGTAATAGGGCCCATATGAAAAAACTTATACAACTATTCCTTCCATTGGCAGACATTCTCCTCATACCTTTTGTCTATCCTGCTGCATGGCTACTGAAAAACATTCGAAGAGCAGGTGTACACAGGCTGCCACATTGTAAGAATGCCTTTATGAATATAGGTGTATTTCCAATTCGTGCTCATTACTACGAACCTCAGTTTGATAACCAAAATCCGAATCCAGCTTTCTTTCAAGACAGAAATCTTCAAGGGATTCACTGGAACGTTTCTGGCCAATTGGAAATGCTTGAAAGATTTATTTTTTCTGAGGAACTTGCAAATATTCCTCAAGAGAAACCAAACACTCTAAGATTCTACCTAAATAATGGCGCATTTGAATCAGGTGATGCAGAATATTGGTATCAAATAATTCGTACAATTAAGCCAAAGAAAATATTTGAAGTTGGTAGCGGAAATTCCACTCTAATGGCAATTAATGCCATTAGTAAAAATCAGAGTGAAGACCCAAGTTATAAATGTGAACATATTTGCATTGAGCCTTATGAAATGCCGTGGCTTGAAGAGTCGGGAGTATCCGTAGTCAGGAAAAAAGTTGAAGAGGTAGAGTTATCATTTTTCTCCCAACTACAAGAAAATGATATCTTATTCATTGATTCATCGCACATTATACGACCTCAAGGCGATGTCCTCTTTGAATACCTTGAACTATTGCCGTCTCTCAACACAGGTGTAATTGTTCATGTGCACGATATTTTTTCACCCAAAAATTATCTCTCGCAATGGCTTCAAGATGAGGTTAGGTTCTGGAATGAACAATACTTGCTGGAGGCATTTCTTTCACATAATACTAGTTGGAAAATTTTAGGCGCTCTCAACTATTTACATCACAATCATTATGAGAAATTTAGTTCGGTAGCACCATTTTTAACACCTGAACGAGAGCCGGGCTCATTCTATATTCAAAAAATTGCCTAACAAAGCGACTGTGATTAAAAATATGCCTTTTATCTACAGCTATTAATTTGCTTGCCACTCCCGATTATTACGCACCGATGGAACTTAGTCAGACTCAAAAAACTGAAATTACTTGAACAACTGAGATTGACCTATCAACACACGGGCCTTCTCTGCCAGCTCCCAAAGCTAGCCACTAAATGCGATCGCGTTTATGTATCGGCACGATTACCGCTCGCAATAGCAAAGGTGGAAAAGACCGAACAACGCTGTTACCCGATCTGTTACCCAGAGCTAAGTCGGGTTAGTAGTTACTTACGGGGAAGGTCACAATTTATTGACTCTGCCTGCTGGGTTCGAACCATCGACCCAATGAATAACAGTCATCAATCAATATCCAACCATTCGTTTATAAATGGCGAATGGCAATCGATGATTCAATCGAACGTTTCCCACAGCCCAAAAAATCCAGGCTTTAGCGGCAATCAAATTGCATTTCAATCAATTGATTGCCTATTCGATTAACGAATTAGCGCTGAATTGGCAGGCGAATTAAAGCGACTGGCAAAGCCTTTTCATCCCGCTGTTATCCTTAAATCAGAAAATCCACCTCAACATCCCTTAAGTAGGAGTTTAAGGCTTTGAAAAGGTTGCAACGGGATTTTTTGGAATTTATATGAAAAAATAGGCACGCTATTTATTCATATAAATCAATTATTTAAATGGTGGGCCCGGTAGGACTCGAACCTACGACCAATGGATTATGAGTCCACGGCTCTAACCAACTGAGCTACAGGCCCGACAAAGGGTATTCTAACATTGTGTCGGATGGGCGGTATAGATGTCTGACGTAAAAACGGCCATTAGGTAACAGAGTTAAAAAAGAGCCTGGGACAATTTCGACAAAATCGGGTCCCAGGCAAATATCTTAAATCTTACTGATCCCCGTTTCATCCAGAAAACTGCGCAAATGATCCGAGCGACTTGGATGCCTTAATTTACGCAAGGCTTTCGCCTCTATCTGACGAATCCTCTCCCGGGTGACGTCAAACTGCTTACCGACTTCTTCCAATGTGTGGTCGGTGTTCATGTCGATACCAAAACGCATGCGCAAGACTTTGGCTTCCCTTGCGGTAAGGCCACCCAATATTTCTTTGGTGGCTTCTCGCAGTCCTTCACCTGTGGCCAGCTCTATGGGCGACCCAATGGTTGCGTCTTCTATGAAATCTCCTAAATGAGAATCTTCATCGTCCCCGATGGGAGTTTCCATTGAGATAGGTTCTTTGGCAATTTTCAGTACCTTGCGAACTTTCTCTTCAGGCATATCCATTCGATCACCAAGCTCTTCCGGCGTAGGCTCGCGACCCATCTCCTGGATCATGGTACGAGAGACACGGTTCAGCTTATTAATGGTCTCTATCATGTGTACCGGGATACGAATGGTACGTGCCTGGTCTGCGATAGAGCGCGTTATAGCCTGACGAATCCACCATGTGGCATAGGTAGAGAATTTATAACCACGACGATACTCAAACTTGTCTACCGCCTTCATCAGGCCGATATTACCCTCTTGAATCAAGTCGAGGAATTGCAGACCACGGTTGGTATATTTTTTCGCAATAGAAATTACCAAACGCAGATTGGCTTCTACCATATCTTTTTTGGCCCGGCGTGCTTTTGCTTCACCCAAAGACATACGTCGGTTGATATCTTTAATCTCTGCAACTGTGAGTCCAGTTTGGACAGTTACTTTCTTGAGTTTTTTCTGACGTAAAAGAATTTCGTCCCTTTCTTCTTCAAGAGCAGCACTATAAGGTTTTTTCGCCTTAATCAATTTGTTTAACCAGGCAACACTTAATTCGTTACCGGGAAATTCTTTTAAAAATACTGCACGGGGCACTTTAGCACGCCGTATACATGCGGCCAGAATAGCTCGCTCCTGACGCCTGACCTGAGCCAGACCCACTCGCGGCTGATCAACAATGTTGTCGTAAAAGCGCGGTACCAATTTAAAAACTGAAAAAGCTTCTCCCAGGGCAGTAAGATCTTTTTTCGCGGCAGCACTGGATCGCTCACTTTTATCCAATGTCTTTATGGACTTATTGTAGGTGCGTTTCAGAGTGGTAAAACATTTTTTAGCTTCTACCGGATCTGGACCGCGATCTTCCTCTTCCTCGTCATCAT
The DNA here is from genome assembly GCA_019090385.1 of Pseudomonadales bacterium. Classification (GTDB taxonomy): domain Bacteria; phylum Pseudomonadota; class Gammaproteobacteria; order Pseudomonadales; family Azotimanducaceae; genus DC-out156. Next base: position 3,379 of record JAHRWB010000147.1, read on the forward strand.
CGTCGTCCTTAGCCTCATCCTTTTTACTCAGATCAATCTGAGCGGCTGAAGGCACATGCTCCATTGGCGTAAGATAACCAATCATGAAATCTGCCAGACGATTTTCTTTGGACATTTCCGTATACACTTCCGTCAGGTAGTCCACCGTGCCCGGGTAATGTGATGCGGCAGCAAGAATATCCTGAATACCTTCTTCAATACGCTTGGCGATAGCAATCTCGCCCTCACGGGTAAGTAATTGCACTGTGCCCATTTCGCGCATATACATACGCACGGGGTCTGTTGTACGGCCGGCTTCGGTTTCTACTGCTGCCAACGCTGCGGCAGCTTCTTCTGCGGCGAGTTCATCAGCGGTACTGTCACCGGCATTGGACAACTCATCTGCATCCGGCGCGGTTTCATAGACCTTAATGCCCATGTCGTTAATCATACGGATGATGTCTTCGATCTGCTCCGGATCACTGATGTCATCAGGTAAATGGTCATTTACTTCTGCATAGGTGAGGAAGCCCTGTTCCTTACCTTTCGCGATTAGATCCTTCAGGCGAGATTCCTGCTTGTTTATTTGTGTGCTCATATCACCTCTGTATTGGTATGCACCCATGAAATAGCTTTGTTAATAATACTTACCGTCGATTTCTGCTATCGAGCAAAGCTACTTATTTTCGTTTGCGTATTGTTTCTTGCTTGTCCGGTCGTGCTTTTCTGGCTCGCTAAATAGTGATCGCAAGTGCGGTTTTTGGATTTCCAAAAACGGGGGCGGGTACGAAATCGGATTATACTCTTCAGAGTAGTACAGACACCACTTATATTTAAAGAAATTACGCGCCGAAAGTCTAAAAACAGGTTATTTATCAGTTATGTATGCACATTCTTACAAACGCGCGTATTCATCCCACTTTTTAATTACTGGCTCTTTTTTTGTTTCAGCTGCCGTTTACTAAATTGATTTCGCTATTCACCCTCAGCTTGTTCTGTCTCACCTTTGCGGCCTTGGGGTCCTTCATCTGCGTCTCTGGCCATTTTACCCTGTTTCAAAGCCCAGAATGCAGCAAGGTGATCGGCGCTCCCGCCCTTTTTTATTTCCTGAATCAGCAGTTTGCGGCGAGCATTATCCGCACCCTTACGCAATTTTTCTGCGCCAGCCAAAAAATCAGCCTTAAGACCTTTTTCATCCAGCACTGCTGGAGCCTGTGCCAATTCAACCAGCAAGGCGTGATATCGCTCACCGCTCAATGCCGCAAGTAAAGTTGCAGTATCCAGATCCGGGTGGCTATCTAAAAGATGTACAACAGTACGAAACAAACTGTCTTCTGGAAGACCATTCAACAGATAGGTTCTAACCTCATCATCCAGAGCCCCCAGATACTCTGGATGTTTAAGTAAAATACCGAGTAAATATTTACTTATTCTGCTGGGCCTGGTTTTTTGGCTGGCATCGGTGGGGTTATTTGCTTCATACCTGTTATCAGCCCTCATATCGGGCCCTGATTCATGACTAGATGATTGCCGATTTGTCTGCGTGGCTATCCCGGCACTGGCATACAGGGCATCCTGGGGTAACAGTGTAAGCATGGATAAACGGTTCATCATCAACTGTCTAAGCAGACCTTCAGGTACCAGCTTGATGTAGGGAATAGCCCTCTCGCCCAAGCGCGCCCTATCATCTATTAAATCCAGATCGAGCTGTTCAGTTAGGCGGCGAAACATATATTCAATGCAGGGCATGGCCTCGGCGACGCGATGCTGAAAGTGATCTTTTCCTTCCTTGTGGGCCAGGCTATCGGGATCATCCCCTTCCGGTAAAAACATGAACTTTAATTGCCGGCCTTCGCTCAAAACAGGCAACGCCAGTTCAAGGGTTTTCCAGGCAGCATCCCGGCCAGGCTTATCACCATCAAAACAACAGACCACTTCGGATGCGTACCGATAAAGTTTGGTCAGATGTTCCTCGCTGGTGGCTGTTCCGAGGGTGGCAACAGCATTGGGAACACCGTGTTGCGCAAGGGCTATGACATCCATATAACCTTCCACCAATAACAGGCTATCCAGCCTTCTTACCGCTCGACGGGCTTCATATAAGCCATACAATTCACGGCTCTTATGAAATATCGGCGTTTCGGGAGAGTTCATGTACTTGGGTTGCTCGTCCGCCAAAACCCGGCCACCAAATGCCACTACCCTGCCTCTGAGATCTCGAATCGGAAACATGATACGATTCCTGAAACGATCGTATACACGCCCTTTTTCTGACTTCACAGCAAGCCCGGCACTAACCAAATCTGCCTCACCCACATCCTTTAAAGCACTGCTCAGCCCGGACCAACCCGAAGGCGCGAAGCCCATGCCAAAATCCCGTGCGCTTAAACCCGTTAGACCCCGATTTTTAAGGTAGTCCACCGCGTTTACTGCTTCCTCATGGTTTTTTAACATTTGCTGATAATAAAGCGCGGCGCGCTCCATCACCTGGTACAGGTTCTGTTCGCCTTTGTCAGCATGAGGTGCTTTGCCAGCCTCTCGCGGTACTGCAACTCCAGCGATGGAAGCCAGGGATTCTACCGCAGTGACAAAGTCCAAACCCTCATATTCCATCAGAAAGGTCAAAACTGTTCCGGAGGCCTTACAGCTAAAACAATAGTAAAATTGCTTGTCCGGACTGACGCTGAAAGAACCGGTTTTTTCATTGTGGAAAGGACACAAACCGACATAATTTTTGCCCGTTCGTTTGAGTTTTACCCGGGCATCGACGACTTCCAGGATATCCACCCGTTCCAGCAGGTCATTGATAAAAGACTGTGGTATGCGTCCAGACATTCAGACATATCTAAAAGGTTTGCGAGAGGAAGTGCAATGACAATTGCAGCGGGGTGAGCCGTTAACCCGCCAGTAATTCCTTTACTTTGGCGCTGGCCGCTCCCATGTCGGCACGGCCGGCAATTTTGGCTTTTAGAGAAGCCATGACCTTTCCCATATCCTGCATCGAAGCAGCACCTGTTTCTTTTATAATTTCTTCTATCAACTGAACCACTTCATCGGCACCCAGTTGTGCAGGCATGAATGCCTCTACTACGCCAATTTCAAAGACTTCCTGGTCTACCAGATCCTGACGTTTAGCGTCCCGAAACTGGGCCTCGGAATCCCTGCGCTGTTTGAGCATACGGGTAAGAATGGCCAGAATATCAGGCTCAGAAAGCTCCCTGCGCTCATCCACTTCTACTTTTTTTATCTCGGAATTAATCAGGCGCAATACGGCCAGGCGCTGCTTGTCTCGGGCCTTCATAGCTACCTTGGTTTGTTCAGAAATCCGGGTTTTTAGATCAGACACAACAAACCTCCCAAAATACATTAATTGAGTGAACAGCAGACGCTTCAATAATAATAGGCTTAGCCCGTATTACCCAGACTGCTATTAACACCGATATTTACATTGCCCCGGCGAATGCTGGGGCCAGATCTAACCGTTACCTTGCTAGTAGCTGGCTAGTAAGACTTTTCGAAACGCTTATTTTCACGCTGAATTTTCTTCAGGTGCCGTTTAACGGCTGCTGCTGCTTTGCGCTTACGCACTGCAGTAGGTTTTTCGTAAAATTCACGGCGTCTGACTTCAGATAGCACGCCGGCTTTTTCACAAGATCGTTTGAAACGTCGCAGGGCCACATCAAATGGCTCGTTTTCTTTAACTTTTACGTTAGGCATTTATATATTTCCCCTCCACAAGGGGTTGAAAAAACACGCGATTTTACTGGCATGTTGGCGTTATGGCAAGCCTGGAGGACCACTAATCGCCTGCCTTTTCTATCCAGGGTGTTATGCAGTACGCGAAAATCCAGTAAACTGAACTGCCTGGGCTATTAATTACCCACCATTTACCCTCTATAACGCTTTATTATTCTCTATTTACCGACAATCGACTTACCCATAATCAGCAACAGTATCAAACACATATGATAGTACTTGGAATAGAAACATCCTGCGATGAAACCGGCGTTGCTCTCTATGATAGCGAGCGTGGCATTATCGCCAATGCACTGTATAGCCAAATAAAAATGCATGCAGAATATGGCGGCGTAGTGCCAGAGCTTGCTTCACGGGATCATATCAAGCGTATATCAGTGCTGGTTAAACAAGTCATGCAAGAAGCAGATCTAAAGTATGAAGCATTACAGGGCATCGCCTACACCGCCGGTCCTGGTCTCGCCGGGGCACTCATGGTTGGCGCAGGATTCGGCAGAGCATTGGCTCTTGCCCTGGATATACCGGCCCTTGCTGTGCATCACATGGAAGGGCATTTACTGGCACCCCTGCTCGCCACAAAAAAAAACCGAAATCAAATCCGGCATCACTTTACCCTTTGTCGCTTTATTGGTTTCCGGCGGACATACGCAACTGATACAGGCCGACAAAATAGGCGAATACACTTTATTAGGCGAGTCCATAGACGATGCTGCCGGCGAAGCTTTCGATAAGGCCGCCAAAATGCTGGGCTTAAAGTATCCCGGTGGTCCTGAAATAGCCAAGCTAGCAGAAACAGGAAAAAGTGAGCGTTTTCATTTTCCCCGCCCCATGACAGATCGCCCCGGGCTTGATTTTAGCTTCAGCGGCCTGAAAACCTATACGCGTAATGCCATACAAAAATTGAGCCAGGACAACAGCGTGAACAAGGTCGAAGATTTTCAAACTGCGTATCGGTTTTTAAGCGATCAGGACCGCGCAGATATCGCCTGTGCTTTTGAAGATGCTGTGGCAGATACACTGTACATAAAATGCCGACGCGCCATGAAGCAAACCGGGTTAACACAGCTGGTGATGGCAGGCGGTGTAAGTGCAAACAGAAAACTACGCGCCACCCTGGAAAAAAAACTCAAGGCAGAAGTCTTTTATGCACCTGATCACCTTTGCACCGACAACGGAGCCATGATTGCCTTTGCCGGGCATGAGCGACTCGTTAGCGGGCAACAGGAGGCATTGGAAATTAACGTACAACCGCGCTGGGATATGACCACCCTGCCCCCTATAAGCGAGCTTCATACTGCCCAGAGCGGACCTGATACTGCCCAGAGCGGAACTAATACAGAACAGAGCAATCAAGATGCGTGATCAGATATACATTCGCGACCTGGAAGTAGAAACCATTATTGGTCTGCGGCCTCAGGAGCGAACCAAGACCCAGCCCATTGTCATCAACCTGTGGATGGCTCAGGACATCAGCAAGGCTGCCTGCTCTCAGGCGATAGATGAAACACTGGACTATGGTGAAATTGCCAGGAAACTTACCCATCTAATCAAGACATCCGAGTACTACCTGATCGAAGCTTTGGCAGAAGCCATCACAGAAATGCTGCAAAACGAATTTCAGGTGGCCTGGTTCCGCCTGCAACTAAGCAAACCCAAAGCCGTAGCCAATGCCAGGGAAGTTGGTTTAATAATAGAGCGCTCTCTTGAAACACCCAGGATTCAAACATAAAAGGTCCAGGCATAACGAATTCAGGCATAAATTGCACACCCAGGCTTACCTATGGCTCTGAATATACTTCAGCCGCGCTGCATAAATGGCTTTACCGAGCATACGACCTGACAAAGTAGATTGTTGCTCAATATCATCTGAGCCGATTTTACTAACACCATTGATAAGCCGCACAAGACTATCATGCTCACGCCCGCTGCAGCGGGAAACCACCCCCAATAAAGCTTCAATACGGGATGATTGTCTAAATGCTCCCAGGGTGTTTAGCAATTTGAGCAAATCATCATGCCCAAGGCTCTCCCAATCAGCCAACATGGTGCCGTATTCAGAAACATAAACAAGAAAACGTTGGTACAACCTGGGCACACGTAGGCGCTCAGACAGTTCGTTAGCCTGACCCTTAGATAAGACCCAGCCCAGTGCAATATACTTTTGCCAGTCCAGCGCTTCTTCCGTCTTATTCGCTTCCCGAGCCTTATTAGATTCTTGAGTTTTATTTGTTTCGACTGCTGCTTCGGCATGGAAGGTATCCAGTACCTGCCATATTTCGCCCAGGTGGGTTATTTCCAGGTCACTGAACTCTACAAACCAATCTGCCAGCCCTCCGCATTCTCGCAATACCTGAATAAATTTTTCCGCGTGGGGCTTGGTCAGTGTTTTACGAAACTCCTGCCAAATACGCTCTGCCGATATCTGCCGTAAAACCCCGGAAGCACACATATCCCGGATTAATTGCTGGGTTTCTTTGGCTATGGAAAATTCAAATTCTGAAAACCGGGCATAAAAACGTGCCAGCCGGAACACCCGCAAGGGATCTTCAGAAAAAGCCCCGGAGACATGTCTAAGCACTCTATTTTTTAGGTCCTGCAAGCCATTATAGGGATCTTGCAGCTCACCCTCTTCATCCTGCGCCATGGCATTAATAGTCAAGTCCCGGCGTAACAGATCCTGCTCCAAGGTCACATCGGATTGTGCGTAAACTTCGAAACCCTTGTGCCCCGGACCGGTTTTGCGTTCGGTACGTGCCAGCGCATATTCTTCATGGGTTTTTGGATGCAGAAAAACAGGAAAATCTTTGCCTACCTGGGTATAACCTTGCTTGAGGAAATCAACAGACTGGGCACCAACCACTACCCAGTCCCGTTCACGAACTGCCAGACCCAATAAACTATCGCGCACTGCTCCACCAACCAAATAGATCTGCATATTTACCTTGCTCTGAAAAACTCAGCCAGTAAATACCAACCCCTGTTGCACTAGTGCTCCAAAATCCATTTCAGCGTCACTGGGTTCCTGGGGTGGGCAGGAATGGCTGGCCATCAGCTTGTTGTTCCACCTGGACTCCAGTTTAACCGGAAACCCCCACAAACGGTGCACATGTTTCAGTACTTCATCGGTGGATTTACCCAAGGGTCTGCGTTGGTGCTGAATATGCCCCAGAACAAGGCTACGATCACCCGCAATATTGGCCTTGATAACCTGGATATTCGGCTCCTGATTATTCAGGTTATATTGCGCTGAAAATCGTTCTTTCAATTCTGCATAACCCCCAGCATCATGAATTGCTGCAATTTCACTGGCGTCATCCCGGTCATCATCCACTACCGCAAATAAGCTCAGATCCCGCATCACCTTAGGTGAGAGGTACTGCAAAATAAAACTTTCGTCTTTAAAGTTGCGCATGGCGGCGTGCATGCTTTTCAACCAATCTGAACCCGCAAGATCAGGAAACCATTGTTTATCTTCAAGGGTGGGGTTTTCACACATTCTGCGAATATCACTAAACATGGCAAAACCTAAAGCATAGGGGTTTATGCCTGAATACTGTTGATGGTCAAAACCCGGCTGATACAAAACACCAGTATGAGACTGCAGAAACTCCATCATAAACCCATCACCCACCAAACGTTCATCGTACAATTTATTCAGTAAGGTGTAGTGCCAGAAAGATGCCCAGCCCTCGTTCATAACCTGTGTTTGTCGCTGGGGATAAAAGTACTGCGAAAGCTTGCGCACAATACGCACGATTTCTCTTTGCCAGTTTTCCAGTAAGGGTGCATTTTTTTCAATAAAGTAGAGCAGATTTTCCTGGGGCTCAGCAGGAAATGTTTTCTCCTCTGTATCATCGTCAATGCGCGCTACGTTGGGCAGGGTTTTCCAAAGCTCATTGATATTGCGCTGCAAATAGTCCAGACGCTCAGCTTGCCTTTGTGCTTCTTCTTCGGCTGATATTGGGTGGGGTCTTTTATACTTATCCACACCATAGCTCATTAGTGCATGGCAAGAGTCAAGTATCTTTTCCACCTCCAACACACCATGTTTTTCTTCGCAGTCGGTAATATATTGTTTAGCAAACAACAAATAGTCGATAATCGCATCTGCGTCTGTCCAGGTGCGAAAAAGATAATTGTTTTTAAAGAAGGAGTTATGACCATAGCACGCATGCGCAATAACCAAAGCTTGCATGGTCAGGGTATTCTCTTCCATCAGATACGACACACAGGGATTGGAGTTAATAACAATTTCATAGGCAAGGCCCATTTGCCCGCGCATATAATTTTGTTCTACTTCTACAAAATGCTTACCATAGGACCAATGGTGATACCCCACCGGCATGCCTACAGATGAGTATGCGTCCATCATCTGATCCGAGCGAATAACCTCTATCTGATTCGGATAAGTATCCAGCTCAAAACCTTCAGCAAGACGGCCAATTTCCGTATCAAAGTTTCTTAGCAGGTCAAATGTCCAGTCGTTGGATTCAGAATAAAGGTGCGGTGCATTTTGGTTTCCGCCCGGCGTGTTTGTACCTGAAATTTTCATACCTGAATTTTCCTGGCGAATAATTCACGAAATACGGGATATATATCGGATTGGTCAACTATTTGCTGCAATGCAAATTGGTCGGGTCGCTCCTGTGCCAGTTTTTCATAGGCACGCCAAAGCGCCTGGTGACTACCACGAGTAATTTCAACGTATGAATAGTGCTGTACCAAGGGTAATAATCGCTGCTCCAGCAGATCAACGCAAAGTGGCGAGTCATCCCCCCAGTTATCTCCATCAGAAGCCTGAGCTACATAAATATTCCAATCCTTGGCAGGGTACCTTTGTTCAGCTATGTCACAAGCGAGTTTGATGGCACTGGAAACAACGGTACCACCGGATTCACGCGAGTAAAAAAACTCCTGCTCGTCCACTTCCTTGGCTGTGGTGTGATGCCGAATAAACACCACTTCGGTCTTTTCATAGTTTCTTTGCAAAAACAGGTACAACAGAATATAAAAGCGTTTTGCCAGTTCCTTTATGCGCTGATCCATAGAACCGGAAACATCCATTAAGCAAAACATTACCGCTCTTGAGGTTGGTACTGGTTGTTTAAGGTGCAGGTTATAGCGTAAATCATTAGTATCCAGAAAAGGCACCCGCGCCAGGCGTTTTTCCAGCGCTTTTATCTCAATTTCGAGCCGGCGTTTAGCCAGTTCATTCCGCTCTGCCTGCATACTTCCCAGTTCTTCACGTTTTTGTTTTAGCTCTCTGCGTGTTCGCCCCGACATCGCCACCCGACGCGCCTTGGAGTTACACATGGTTTTTACAATGGACAGCTTGGCTGGATTGCCCTCACTGCTGTACCCCGCGCGTACATACTTAAAGCTATCGTTGCCCTGCAAGTGACGTTTAACCAGGTTGGGTAGTTCCAGGTCTTCGAAGACATATTCCAGAAATTCACTTTGGGTGAGCTGAAAAACAAATTCGTCCATACCCTCACCAGAATTTGCAGCATCTCCAGCACCACTACCAGAGCCACCACCACCGGAAGGACGCGGTATGCGATCCCCCTTTACAAACTCCTTGTTTCCAGGGTGTACGATCGAGCGGGACCCTCCAGGGCCATGCGAAAAAACAGGCTCAGATATATCGTTGGCCGGAATACGAATATTCTCACCCTTATCAATATCCTTTACACTTCGCTTGTTTATTGCATCCTTAACCGTTGCTTCGATTTCCTTTCGGTATCTTTTTAAAAAGCGTTTACGATTAACGGCGCTCTTCTTTTTACTATTAAGGCGACGATCAATAATGGAAGACATTCGAGATTCAAGCCCACCTATTGTGATTTTCTGACACGGAGGAACCACTCAGCCAACAATCTGACTTGCTTCTCTGTATAACCTCTTTCAACCATCCTGAGCACAAAGTCATCGTGCTTTTTCTGGTCACTGCTGGATGCTTTTGCATTAAAGGATATAACCGGTAGCAAATCTTCCGTATTGGAAAACATTTTCTTTTCAATAACCCGGCGCAGTTTCTCATAACTCAGCCAGGACGGATTTTCGCCTTTATTGTTTGCACGCGCCCGTAGTACGAAGTTTACAACCTCGTTTCTAAAGTCCTTAGGGTTGCTAATACCCGCTGGTTTTTCAATTTTCTCCAGCTCTTCATTCAGAGCGGACCGGTCAAGTATGTCGCCAGTTTCCGGATCTCTAAATTCCTGATCCTGAATCCACAAATCTGCATAGGAAACATAACGGTCAAAAATATTCTGACCATATTCTGAATACGACTCCAGATATGCGGTCTGAATTTCTTTACCAATAAACTCAACATATTTGGGTGCCAGGTATTCTTTGATATTGGTAAGATAACGCTCCTGAACTTCAGCGGGAAACTGAGCCTGTTCAATCTGCTGTTCCAGCACGTACATAAGGCTGTCTCTTATACACATCTGAC
>JAHRWB010000148.1 GCA_019090385.1 Pseudomonadales bacterium
CTCAGCCAGGGGAGCTTCACCGAAAGGAGCCTCAGCCAGGGAAGCTTCACCGAAAGAAGACTCAGCGCCTGATGCCTCTGTGAAAGCTACAGAGCTAGTAGCGAAGTTTGCGTCACTTAGAATAGCAGGTTTAGCAAAGGCAGCAGATTCTGAGGTTATTCAAGCTGCAGAGGCCACATTTGTTTATACGGTTTTTTTTACTGAACATGCAGTGCCAGTAATAGAGGATCAAGTATCTGCTGATAAAGAATCGCTACCGTCAGTGCAAAAAATAATGCTGAAGTTTTACCACCGTGTGGACCAGGATGACTATTTGTTGAGCAGCTCCGGCTTTCCTCAGCTCTTTCGGTTGGAGGCCTTTGCGGCAGAATCGCTGAACGTAGAAGATGAATATTTTGATTCAATGGAGAAGGGTAAATAGCGCCGAACGGGTCAGTCAGCAATACACACCATGTTGCGACCACTGTTTTTAGCTTGATATAGGGCCTTGTCTGCCTGGGTTAGCAGTGAATCCAGGTTGTCTTCAACTTGATCTACGGTAACAACGCCGATACTGGTGGTTACATTTACACATCTATTTTCTGAATATATACATTCCTTCGCGATACTTTCACGTAGCCTGTTTGCTAATCTCAAAGCACCATCTGTATCAGTTTCCGGTAGTAACATGGCAAACTCTTCCCCGCCGATCCGGGCTGCTACATCTGTTATGCGTGTTGCTCCCAAGGTTTTTTGGGCAACCATTTTGAGTACTTTATCGCCGGCATCGTGCCCAAAGGTATCATTAATGATTTTGAAATGATCAAGATCAAATAGCAGGCAGCTTAGTGGGTTTTTATGACGGCGAAGTCGCTCTGCTTCCTCTTCAAGGCGCTGCATAAAGAATCTCCGGTTGTACAAGCCCGTCAGTGGATCGGTATGTGCGAGAGTTTGTAGTTCAAGTTTTGCTTGCAGTAGTGCACGTTGTGCTTCTTTGCTTGCGGTAATATCCCGGAATACCAATGCGCGCTCAGCGGGTTTATTCATATTCGGGGTAGGAGCAAAGCGCGGTGTGAGCGGTGTAGATCGAACATCATAGGTCCGGGCATCGATAATGAGCTCGGTACTTGATGAATTTGTACGCATCATCTCCAGTAGAGCAGGCAGTCTCAGTTTTTCGCGCTTATAATTGGAGTTGGGTTGGATGTGTAGTCCTTGTGCCGCAGCTGCATTAAAATCCAGTATTCCGGCTTGCGAGTCAATTATAATTACCATATCGCTTAGCTGCTCCACGACAGTGTGTCGGCGAATGCGCATGTGAGAAAGGATGCCTGCAGAGACAACCCCTGCCCTGAATAAGAAACCACCCAGGAGCAAGCCAAGAGAGGTGAACTCTACCCCTTGAAAAGGCGTTAGCCTGAGTTCGTCAATCAGTATAGAGGCCGCTATTAGAATGGGTGTGAAACAAATAGTGATAATGGGTAGTTCTTTGTGTTGACTCTGGTTGTGTCGATTGATGGCGATGGCGGTTCCACACAAGACCAGGCAGAAAGAGTAAATGGCGATAATTGGGAAGAAGCTACCCGCTTGGAAAGATAGGCCGATATACTCGCTTAAGTTAGTGAGTTGCCATTGGTACCATATTAGCTGGTGTTGCTCATTGGTGAAGGCTAAGCCAAGCGTGATGCATGGCACGATAGCTAGCGCCAGTAGAGCACGGGAAGAAATGGTTGTTTCGTTATTTGAGTAGGTAACGGTGAAAGCAAACCAGGCTACGGGCAGGAAGACCATGCCTATTTCGGCCATTTGGGTGGCAAGTATTTTTAGCTCTATTGTGGTCACTAAACTACGGAACAACAGGGCTATGCACCAAAAACAAGCAGCCGCGAGTACCCAGTTGATCGCCAGCGTGCCGGGAATGTGCTTTTTGTCTCGTAAGCTGAACATACTCCATAAAGTCAGGAGAATCACCAAAAATGGTGGTGCAGACCACAGTGTTAGCTGAAACAAGGTATGTTTCTCCTGTCCAGTCGGAGGCAATAATTGTGGGTAGGTGTCATTCAATTACTCTTGATATTTGAGCCGCTGCAAAGGCTTTTTTTGCCGCTGTGACGGGAAGTAAATGTGGGTATAAAGGTTCGGGTATTTGCGCGCGTTGCTCAATGCGGTATTTTTAAAAGAGTGATCTACGTCACATTCACTTGTATGCACTATGTAACTTGGCATATCTTCTCTAGTGATGGCAAAATTCTGCCAACAGCTTGTATTTACTGGATAGGATAAGGACTGAATGACACGTTACGTTGTAAGTTACAACGAGGAACTTATTGCTTATGAAGTGCGTCCTGCGCGCAAAAGGCGAGCTGCCTTGGGTTTGTATGTGTATCCCGATGGTCGGGTCCATGTAACCGCGCCGCCTCGCGCAGACCTTAATAAGATTCATCAGCATGTTCAGGAGCACGCGGAGTGGATTTCCAGACAGCTGAAAAAATTTATGCGCGACGCTGCACATAAAATTTCACCTTCCTATAAATCAGGAGAAGTACATTTGTATTTGGGCAAGGGCTATCCACTAAGGTTTGAGCCGGCAGCTGATCTGTTTAACTCTGTTGATCTGGGAGCCGAATCTTTGCTGCTCCGCCTCTCAAATATGACAGTGATGAAAGACCCGGTAGAGGTACGTACTTTATTGGACGATTGGTATTTGGGGCAAGCGGATGAAATTTTTGAGTGCCGACTTCGGCATTTTGCCGAGATTTTGCCCTGGGTTTCGCAAATGCCACAATGGCGCCACGCTCCGATGAAATCTCAATGGGGCAGTTGTTCAGCAAAAGGTAAGATAGCGCTAAATACTCAGTTGATTAAATGCCCGATTCCTTGCATCGATTCAGTTATCGTGCATGAATTCTGTCATCTCAAACACCGCAATCATGGAAAGCGCTTTTATGCCCTGCTTGAAAAACACGTGCCTGACTGGAGGGATTTAAAACGTGAATTGAACGCATTGACACATCAGGTACTCGCTGTTTGAGTTCTTGGAATGCCGTGATTTTGAGTTTGTTTAGTATTGGATATAACCCAAAATATTAATAATTATGAATGAATATGGGTTTAGCTGTACAGAATATGTTCATTATTCCTTCACTTTTGTGTAAACTCTTGCTTCAGCACGCATAATTTTGTGTTATTGCAGGATTGATCTTATGTTTGGCCCAGGTCACAAAGTACTTTTCGCGATTATTACATACCTTTCATTGCATTCAATGAATGCTGTAGCGGATGCTCCCATTTTACCTTCAGAGCAGGGTGTGGTGCCGGTTATGCTTGCCAGCACATTAACTGCGCTAAAAATGGCTAATGCAGCAAATTTACAATCCACGCCCGGTATCGAATCTACTTATGCTTACTCTGCCTTTCTAAAAGGCGCCAAAACCCATGAGGCTAAGATAACGGTATCTAGGGGAGGAGTAAGAGGACGCGATAAATATGAGATTCATGGCAAGGCGAAAGCGGTGGGTATTTTCGGTTTTTTAAGTCACTTCAAGAGTCGCTTCCTGGCATTGGGCCATCTGGTAAACAACCGCCCGGTTCCGGATACCTTCGAGCTTGATAAGCAAAGTAAGAAATCCACGCGTGTTGTACGTATAAAGGGGGATGTATTAAGGGTGACGCGTAACGGGGTTGTGCGTCCTCCTAAAGCCACTTTGGCAAGCATCGACGTGTTGTCGGCATTTTTTATGATGGGTGCTTGTGCCGACACCAAAGATTTTCATACCGGGCGGCATGGTTATCTCATGACTTTGTTATCTTTCGGCGCAGACGGGCGCGGAATGCGCTGTGACTACCACCTGATTGATGATGATAAAGATGAATATGAAGGTACAGTCTGGCTCGGAGAGCGCAATGGCTTTGTCATTCCACTCAGGTTTGAATTTGAAGGTGCTCAGAGTGGCCTGATCTTGTTGGACCCGGCCTAAGAGCTGCTAACGGCTGTTATTGGGGGTAAGGAAGCCGCTGGGCTTGCTAAATTTCTCAGAGATCTAATTTAGTACTCTTGGGTGGAAGATCGACAAACTCCCCCAAACGCTTTTCGGCATTGGCGAGCATTGCCTCTCGCATTTCCTCATTTTGTAGCATGCTAGCATTCCAGATGGCGATGTAGTCCAGCCCATCTGCGGTGGAATGATCTCTTGAGTAGTTGATTACGCGTTTACTGCCATAAATTGCCAGAGGTGCCTTACTTGCAATTTCTTTTGCAATGGCAATAACGGCCTCCAGCAAGCTTGCGTGATCAGGGTAAACCGCATTGACCAGACCAACGGATTTGGCTTCAGTGGCCAGCATACGCCTGCCGGTATATGCCAGCTCCTTGACTATACCCTCGGGAATTAATTTCACCAGTCGCGGGAATGTTCCGACATCAGCGGTCATGCCAATATTAATCTCAAAAATAGTGAAATAGGCATCCTGCGTAGTGTAGCGCATGTCGCAGGCTGTACTGAGATCCACCCCACCGCCGATGCAGCCGCCTTGTATGGCGGCAATCACGGGGATTCGGCAGCTTTCAAGACAGGAGAATGCCTGTTGCATGTTGCTCACATTTCGATAGAAGTTTGCACCGCTAGTGAGTTTATTCTGGCGTTTCTTTTGTTCACTTTTTTCCGGTTTGCTTTGTGCCGGGCCCGCAAAGGCGCTGATATCCAGTCCGGAGGTAAAATGTGGCCCCGTGGATGAGAGTACGATAACGCGTGCCTTAGCGTTATCGTCTATATCATGGATAATTGCTGGTAGCTCATCCCAGAATGCCGGGCTCATTGCGTTGCGTTTCTCTGGTCGGTTTAAAACGACATGGGCAATTTTGTCTTCTATGGTGACTTTGAAACATTCATATTTCATATAAATTACTCGAGATAGTGCGTAGCGAGGTGTTAAACAATAACAACTTTACCTTTTACTTCGCGGTCAATGATCAATTGAAATGCCTCCGACGTTTTTTCCAGAGGAACACGGTGAGAAATATGTGGTTTGAGATGGCCAGAAGCGAGCCACCCGAGCAATACTTGTGTTTGCTGGATCAATAATTCCAGTTTATATTTGCGCACACCGCCCAAGGTAAAGCCGATAACTGAAATATCCTTAACCAGGAGATGGTTGGTTTTAGCTAAGGCAGGGCGGCCTCCGGCAAAGCCCACAACAAGAATGCGGCCGAAAGGAGCAGTACAGCGGATACTTTCGTCGAATACGTCCCCGCCGACTGGATCGTAGACGACATCAGCACCCAGTCCGTTTGTCAGTGCAAGTACTTCCTCTCGGAATCCCTTGGAGTAGTTTATAACATGGTCCGCACCACTTTGTTTAGCCACTGCCAGTTTCTCTTTGGTGCTGGCTGTGGCGATTACCGTGGCCCCCATCAATTTGCCAAGGTCAACGGCTGCCTGACCAACGCCACCAGCCGCGCCGTGTACCAGTAAAGTTTCACCGGGTTTGAGTTGTGCCAGATCAAGTGCATAGTAGGAAGTGCTATAGGAACTTAGGAATGTTGCGGCATTTTCTGGATCAATACCCTTGGGTAGGGGGGTTACCTGGGATGCTTTGATGAGTATTTCTTCAACACAGCCACCGGGTAAATTGACCAGATCACCCACCTTGAGACTAGGGTGTGATTCAGCAACCCCGGCCCCAATCTCTGTAATGAACCCAGAGCTTTCCCCACCAACAATAAACGGAATGGTTTCTTTTACCTGGTACTTGCCCTGGATCCTCAAAGTGTCTGCAAAGGAGATGCTGCGCGCTTTGATGGCGACTTTAATCTGGCCTTGCCCGGGTTTTCCGGGTGGGTCAATATCCCGCACCACGAGTTTTTCCGGACCACCCAGTTCCTCACAAAATACAGCTTTCACGTTTTGTTTTTCCTTATTCTAAATGTTCTATATAGCGCTTATATCACTTATTAGTGCATATTCTATTAGGGTTTGCGAAATTTAAGGGTCCAGCGATCGGTATTTCCCGTAACGGTTTTGCGGCCTACCTCAAATTTGAGTTCGTCATCTGCGCGATAGTGTATGTTTGAGAAGTCTACAAATTCAAATCCTGCGGCCTCAATTTCTTTGATAGCAAGTACCGGATCAAAACGACGACGATTTTCGTCGTTTAGTTTCTGCATGTGACGGCGAGTATGGTCTACGAGAGCATAGATGCCACCTTTTTTGAGGGCTTTAAATGCGGCTGCATTTAAGTCGGCGCGTGTCGTGGTGCCAAAATTATGGTAATTGCGAAAGGTAAATACCATATCTGCTTTTTTTACACCAAGCTTTATATGGGTCATGTTATAGAAGGGTTGTCCTTCTGGACGTTCGAATGCTGAGTTTATGGCGGTGAGTTTGAGATTTTCGAATCCAGGTTTGTCTTTTAGTGCATTGAATACCCGGCTTGCGCCAAAGGCGATGTATAATTCTCCATTCTCTGCCAGTACCGGCGCCAGCAATTTTGTATACCAACCCCCTCCAGGCATGAGCTCAATCACTTTCATGTTATCGCGCAGGCCAAAAAACGCCAGAGTCTCAATGGGCTTGCGGTTTTTATCTCGTGCGACCTCTGCGGCTGAGCGTATATCCGATGCCATGGCCGACTTGAGTTTTACACTGACTGCATCAAAGTCGGATGCCAGGATCGAAACAGATAGCAATGTGGCGCTCATGACGCCCAGTATAGACAGCGTCATTTTGAAGGATTTCGTGGGGATCATTCCAGGCATATAATTCTCCGGGCAGTTATGTGGCAAAGGTCTTTACAGGCAGCAAGCATAGCCTATCTCGTTGACCTTTGACTATCTCACGCTGGCGGTTTTATCCAGCCATCAATAATGCCGGCTGTGTACCCACCATCGACGACTATTTCTACGCCATTTAACCACTGACATTCGCCAATGCTCAGGTATTCGATAACCTGAGCTATATCGTCAGGTCGTCCTTCCCGACCTATTTGTGCCACTACCCAATCATACTTTTCACTGCCCAGCATATTTTTGAAGTCTGTTGAAAGCTGAGTGCCTACAATACCCGGATTGACGCAATTGACTCTTACCGAATGTGCCATGGCCAGTTTAACTGCCCGGTAGGTATAAGCTGCAGCACATTGCTTAGAAAATTTATACGGATTTTCTTGCCATACGGCTTTATTGTTCGCTATCCATTCAATTCCTGAGGCAAAGTCCTGGGTATCCAGCAGGCTGCGTACTTCGGTTTCTCGCAGCGACCAGTCTCTTCCAGCGGTGCTTGCGACATTTACCACACATCCTCCGCCCAGCCTGGTAAACAATGCCTGGGCCAAATGACGTAAACCCAAAAAATTTACAGCTATAACTATTTCACCAGGTTTGGTGCCGGAAACCCCCGCTATGTTGATTAATGCATCGATTGTTGCTGGTAAACCTGCGATCGCAGTATCTATCGATTCCCTTGAACCCATATTGCAGGGAATGAAGGTGGCGCGTTTTTCCTGAGGTTTACTAATATCCAATATATAAACTTGGTGTTTTCTTTCGAGTATTCGAGAGACCACTGCCGCGCCTATGCCACTGGTCCCGCCGGTAATAACAATATTTTTCATTAGGATAAATTAATGTCCAGGCAGGTTTCTGTCAATCTTCACCGCTGACATCCTGCATTACCAATGAGAATAGTGGGCAGATTGGTGATGGTGAGCTAAAGTGGTGCTTCATGTGGCGGCAAGAGTATCAAAGTGCCTGATAATAATCTTAGTGGTTTAGGGGCAGTGCAGGCTCGCGAACTTATTGCGTCAGGCGAAATAAGCCCGGTGGAGCTGCTGGAATCCTGTATTTCCAGGGTGAAACAACTTAACCCAGTCGTAAATGCCCTGATAACGGAATCTTTTACCCAGGCCCGAAAAGCAGCCAAGCAAGCTGAGCAGCGGGTTG
This sequence comes from Pseudomonadales bacterium, assembly GCA_019090385.1. GTDB lineage: Bacteria > Pseudomonadota > Gammaproteobacteria > Pseudomonadales > Azotimanducaceae > DC-out156. The sequence continues at coordinate 7,916 of JAHRWB010000148.1, forward strand.
GCTCTGGAGAAAAACTGGGTGCTTTGCATGGGCTGCCTGTGGCTATTAAAGATATACAGAATACCGCAGGTATCCTTACCACCTATGGCAGCAAGGATCTTGCTGATTTTATACCAGACACTGATGCCGGTATTGTTGCTCGAATACGTGCAGCGGGCGGTATTATTTTTGGTAAAACCAATGTGCCTGAAATGAGTATTGGTGCAAACACGGTTAATCCACTTTTTGGAGCGACAGGAAACCCTTTCAATCCTGAGTTAACCTGTGGTGGGTCGTCAGGAGGATCTGGCGTTGTAGTTGCCACCAACATGGCACCGCTGGCTACTGGTTCTGACCACGGAGGTAGCCTAAGAATTCCTGCCTGTTATTCCGGCGTAGTAGGTTTTCGGGCAACGCCTGGTGTTGTTCCCAATGAACAACGAAAAACCACGCAGACTTATTACAGCGTTCAGGGGCCCATGGCACGTACAGTGGAAGACACTTCACTATTGTTGTCTGTTATCAGTGAGCGGGATGCTTGGTCGCGACGCGACCCCATGAGTTTTCCACTGGACGCTGAGAAATTTCGCAGCTTGAAAATAGTCGATATTGGTGGACTACGTGTGGCTTTTTCCGCTGATTTGGGCGGGGTGCTGGTATCAGAGTCTATTCGTAGAACTTTTGAGGATAGGATCGAATCAATAGCGGGTATGGTCGGCACATGCGAAAGACATTCGGTTGATCTGAGATCTGCTCCCGATGTGGATTGGCATTTGCGTCAGGATGTTTTTGTTAGCCAATACTTTCAGGACGCCGCCGCTTGGGATCAAGACTTCAATCCCAATATTCAGGCAACTTATAATTCTGCGCTGAATACACCAATGGCTGATATTGCTCAGGCAAGGTGCACCCAATTGGAATTGCACAGAAAATTTAGTTCAATTTTTGAAGAGTTTGATGTTTTTATATGCCCGGGTGTGAGTGTGTCTCCTTTTCCCTGGGTACATATGAACCCCCAATCTATTGACGGTCAATCGGTTGAGAATTATATGGCCTGGCTGGCACTCACATCTACCTTTACGGTAGTGGGTCATCCCGTTGTGGCATTGCCTTGTGGGCTTGATGAGCAGGGCTTACCCTTTGGTGTTCAAGTGGTGGGACGCATGTATGAAGACCATAGATTGCTCAGCATTGCTCATGTGCTTGAGCAGGCGTTTGCCAAAACCTCCAAGCTAGCCAGACCCATACCGGACTTTGAGCAACTCAGCAACATGAAAACCATGAAAAGTCGTTAGAGTTCCGCCTTAGTATTAGCCTTGGTCATTTCTTCTTTTTGTCGATGCCACATTTCTGCATAGCTTCCGCCAAGGGCGACCAATTGCGCATGTGTGCCTCGTTCAATTATGTTCCCTGCGCTCAGTACCAGTATTTCATCTGCATGGATTATGGTGGCCAGGCGATGTGCAATGATTAGCATGGTGCGGCCTGCTGATACTTTTTTTAAGGCAGTCTGGATTTCCCGTTCAGTGTTAATATCAAGTGCAGAGGTAGCTTCGTCGAGTACCAGAATGGGTGGATTCTTCAGTACTGTGCGTGCTAGAGCTACGCGCTGTTTCTCTCCGCCGGAAAGCTTTAAGCCACGCTCGCCTACGGTGGTTTGATAGCCTTTGGGTAAGGATAGAATAAAGTTATGGATGGAGGCCAGCTTTGCTGCTGCAATCATCTCCTGCTCAGAAGCCTCAGGCTTGCCATAGCGGATATTGTAGCCAATGGTGTCGTTAAACAGCACTGTATCCTGAGGTACAATTCCTACGGCTGAGCGAAGGCTGGTCTGAGTTACGTTAAAAATATTTTGGCCATCAATTTCTATGCTGCCGCTGCTTAAATCGTAAAATCGATAGAGCAGTCGGGATAAGGTGGATTTACCAGCACCACTGCTGCCAACTACTGCAGTGGTAGTTCCCCCAGGAATACAGAAAGACAGTCCTTGAATAATCTTGCGCTCTGGTTCATAGCTGAAGCTAATGTTTTTGAAGGATACTTCACCCCCGGTTACCTTAAGTGGCACAGCGTCTTGACGGTCTTTAATTTCAGGGTCAAAGTCAAGAATCTGGAACATAACTTCCATATCGATCAATGCTTGCCGGATCATGCGGTAAGAAGAGCCGAGAAACCCCAGTGGAATAAATAATTGCAGCATAAACGTGTTCAGCATGACGACCTCTCCCAGGCTCAGTTCACCATGCATATAGTCGAGAACTGCAAGGATAAAAATGATGAATTGGCAAAGAACGCGAGTGAGTAGTTGGCCGCCGTTCAGGATGCCTAAGGTATTCTGGCTCTTGACAGCCGCGCGCATATATTGAACTAGCGCGTTATCGTAACGCTCTGCTTCAAAGGATTCGTTGCCAAAATATTTTACGGTTTCAAAGTTAAGCAGGCTATCCACGCCAATGGTTGTCGCGCGTGATTCTTCCTGAACCATTTCCCGGCGGTATTTCGTTCGCCATTCCGTATATATCAGGGTGAATAAGATGAAAATGACAACTGACGTCAGTATCACCATGACGTATTTAAAATCGTAGAAAACCCCCAGATAGAGAGTCACCCCGCCAACTTCCAGGAGTGTGGGGGCTAAATTGAAGGCGAACAAACCAGTGAGTTGTTGTAGTGCTCTGGTACCGCGATCTATAGCTCGAGTCAGGCCTCCGGTTTTTCTGTCGAGGTGAAATCGCATGCTCAAATTGTGCAGATGACGGAATGTGTCCAGTGCGAATACGCGCTGTGCATATTCCGAAACCGGCACAAATATGGTTTGTCTGATCTCATTAAGTCCACTGGGTAGTAGCAACACAATCGCATATAAGCCCAGTAACATCATGAGCCCAGATGCAGCGGCTTGTGCAAACACGTCTTGGCTTGTAGATATTTGGATAGCTGTTGCGGAAGTGGTTTTAATATTTGGAGCAAGTTGCGTGAGGATATCGATTATATCTTTGAGTACAATGGGTCCGTACACATTGGCTGCTCGTCCCAGTAGCAGGCAGCCAATGGAGAGACTGACACGTACACGCATTTCCAGGTGATTCTTGGGCCATAAAAATGGCAGAACGGATATCAGAGTTTGATAAGCCGGGCGTCCTTCATTGTTCAGGACTTGTGACTCAGAATGGGGAGAATCGTGCGGATTCATTTATTCTGCTTCAAATACTTGTTGCCGTAGCTCGGGTTATTTGGTCGGGCGTGGCTGGTGTGTAACACACGATTGCTTACTTCAGGTTCTACAATATGACAAAATCTATTCATGAATAAAAAAAACATGCGCATCCTGGTTGAGGCCGGTGCTATCAAAAAACTCAATATCGTTGCTCGGGGTAGTTGCTTTTACGTCGAAGCCATGACACCGCATGATACCCATGCTGCGGAAACCGGGCGTGAGGGAATTCGTACCTGGGCTAAGATCGATGCAGCAGCTAAATGGGTTCGCTCCATAGGTATTGGTAAAGCTACTCTTATACTTGACCAATGGCAGCCTGCCCAGCATGAAATTTCACTGGCACAGACAAGCAACCACAGTATGGTCCAGGAGAACAAGGATGTCTAACGCGTTACCCGGTGGAGGGACGAAGAGTCAGCCTAAAGCAGTGATCTTGCTGAGTGGTGGGCTGGATTCTACCACGATTTTAAGCATAGCTCAGGCAGAGGGTTTTGAATGTTACGCTTTGTCTTTCAGTTATGGACAGCGACAGGCTGTTGAACTCGAATCCGCATACCGAGTGGCCAAGGCAATGTCTGTTGCGCAACATAAAATAGCGGAAATTGATTTGAGAATGTTCGGCGGTTCGGCATTGACTGCGGATATCAGTGTGCCAAAAGGACGTAGCAGCGATACAATGGGAGAAGGGATTCCCGTGACCTATGTGCCGGCTCGAAATACTATTTTTCTTGCCTATGCGCTGGCATGGGCGGATGTTATTCAATCAAATCACATATTCATTGGTGTAAACGCACTGGATTACAGTGGGTATCCAGATTGCCGGCCAGAATATATTGAAGCATTTGAAGGTATGGCTAATCTGGCGACCAAAATGGGTGTGGAAGGTAGCCAGCGAATAAAAATTGTTGCGCCTTTATTGCATCTCAGCAAAGCTGAAATTATCCAGCAGGGAATGCTGCTGGGGGTGGACTATACTGAAACTATCAGTTGTTATGACCCGGATCATCGAGGTCGTGCATGTGGTGAATGTGATGCATGTATTTTGCGCCGCAAGGGTTTCTCTGATGCTGGTGTTCCAGACCCCACAGCCTATGTTTTATGAGTTGACCTGAAATTTATTTATGACGTATTCGGTTAAGGAAATTTTTTATACTCTCCAGGGCGAAGGCGGGCAAACTGGCCGTGCGGCAGTTTTCTGTCGGTTTGCAGGCTGTAATTTGTGGAGCGGGCTTGAGCGAGACCGAGCAGGTGCTGTTTGCAATTTCTGTGATACGGATTTTCGCGGCTTGGATGGAGTCAATGGTGGGCGATATTCATCCGCGGAATCACTGGCAAAAAAAGTGGCACAAGTGTGGCAGGCGGGGGCATCCCTGACAGGTGTGAGTCCGCTGGTTGTTTGCACAGGTGGTGAGCCTTTGTTGCAGCTCGATGAGCCGCTCGTTGCGGCTATTAAAGCCCAGGGTATGGAAATTGCGGTGGAGACAAATGGCACACAGTTAGCTCCCGCTGGTATTGATTGGGTCTGTGTCAGCCCCAAGGCTGGTGCACGATTGGTACAAAAAACTGGCAGTGAGCTAAAGTTGGTTTATCCTCAGCCACTGGCCATGCCGGAGCGATTTACCGAGCTGGCATTCACACATTTTTTCCTGCAGCCTATGGATGGCCCGGATCTGGCAGAGAATACACGCGCGACAGTGGACTATTGTTTGGTCCATCCGCAGTGGCGACTTTGTATTCAGACGCACAAAATTGTCGGTATTGAATAAGCCCGTGGGTTTTATTTTGGCATATTCCTGAGTTTACATATTCGATAATACAAGTTATTTGGGGTTGGAATTATCGATCATTGATTTTTCGTCGAAACCAGCATGCAGCCACAATGAACAAAACACCTGTAAGTATACCTTCGTATAGCGCAGGCTGGCTCAGCAGGGTGAGAGTATTTTCATTACCCCCGGTTTTCGGTATAGCCATTATAGCGGAGGAATTGAGATGTTGGCGCATCCAGTCAAGTAAATGATGTGATTGGAAGACCATTGACTCGAACAAGACGGTTATCCCGGGGACAAGCACTGAAATCAACATTGGGCTGCGGGTGGTCCAGGAAGAAACCAATATCAGCCACCCATATAAGGGTAACATCCAGATTATACTGAACAAAAAACTGATTATTGTGTGGCTCCAACCGCTTACAAGTTGTAGATTCTGCCACAAACGACTAACTGGAATACTATGGAAGATTCCAAGCGAGGAAATCACTGTTAGAAAAACCAGGTGGAATATCACCATGCAACAAAAGCAAATGGCAGGAACGATAAGCAGTGCGCAAATCAATTTTGATTGGATAGATTGCCAGTCAGAAACGGGCATGGATTTCCAGAAAAAAATACTGCGATCAGCGCGCTCGTCATATAGGGTATTTGTTAGGTAATAACATGCAATGGCGATAAAAATAAACTGAAACAGAACCCTTGGTATATGGTGGAATTGATAAAATGTCTGGGCTTTATCAACAGTTGACAAGGAATCAAGTGACCCCAGCGCGCGGAGTATGAGTGCTGTACCAAGACTGCTGCCCTCGGTTTCGTAGGAGTAACTATGTTGATCTGGGCCCGATACAGATTGTCCCGAAATGAATATTTTTCCGCTACCGGAAGATATAGCAATTAATAAGAAGATGATAAGAATGCAGCAAGCGGACCAAGGCAGCCAAATGAAAGCCACTTTATGCTCCTGAAACTCTCGCCGGATCAGGCTGGATATGATATTCATTGAATATCTCTCATATATGCAACAAACAGTTCCGCAAGATTAGGCGTGCTGAGTTCTCCTATTTCACTTAGTTGCTCAGGATTGGCATTTTCGAAAATGAGTTGGTGAGCTTTTGGTGTACTTCGCTGGGAAATTGGGGAGAGCTTGAGTGCTTTTTCCAATCTTGAGTCGTTTACCATTACTTTGTAAAAACGCTTGGTGACTTCTTCCATGGCGGTACAAAGAATGCTCTGTCCTGCGGCGATAAATACGACATGGGTCAGGAGATGCTCTATTTCACTTACTTCGTGCGTGCTTATTAATATGGTCTTGTTGCCTTTATGAAAATCATCTTGCAATCGGTCGTAAAATGCCTGGCGGTGAATAATGTCCAGGCCCAGCATTGGCTCATCCAACACCAGCAGTTCTGTATTGAGCGAGCAGACAATTGCAAGGTGCAGCTGCGTTACCATGCCTTTGGACAGGGTTTTTATTTTTGCATCTTGCTTGATACTGGTTTTTGAAAGAATATTCTTCACTTTTTCTTTGTCAAACTGGGCATGGACCCTGGTAACGTAACGTATAAGATCCTTGACCTTCATCCAGCGCGGCAGTGTGTCAACGTCAGCTATATAGGCTGAACGATTCATTAGCAAATGACGTTGTGAGTAGGGGTTTAAGCCCAGTACCTTTAACTCACCTTGCACTTCATTTAGCCCCATAATAGCCCGTAACAACGTGGTTTTACCTGCTCCATTGGGGCCTATCAGGCCTACGATATTATGTGCATCAATTTTTAGGTTAAAACCGTCAAGCGCCAGCTGGCTACCATAGCGTTTGTGCAGATTTTGTGCGGAAATAATGCTCAATTTTTCTGGCCGAGCAAGGACATAATTAGCCGCTATTTCTGAGGCCAGAAGAGATACCGGCCATGGTAAGCTGGAGGGCTTTTCTAACGCTTTCATTGCGTCCTTCATCCAGGCGCAGGCGATCCAGTAATTCTGCTTGCAGCAAGTGTAGTGGATCCAGGTAGGTATTGCGTACGTTGATAGCTTCCAGTATCTCTGGCTGCTCTTCCAGTAGAGAATGTTCACCATTCAGTGTAAGGACATCAGTAAGCAATTGTTCCATACGAGCACAGAGTTTGTCACAAATGTTTTGCTGTGATTTCATTGTTAGTCGTTGTGCGTAATAGCGGACTAAAGAAATATCGGTGCGGATCAGAATATTTTCCAGTATGTCTATTTGCGTTTTATAAAATGGCCAGTGCATCATTTTTCGCTCTGCGATAAGTGTATCAGATTCAATGATATCGTGGATTGCATCCTCAGTACCTAACCAGGCGGGTAACATGAGTCGAACTTGAGTCCAGGCAAACATCCAAGGCAGGGCCTGCATCTGGTGGATATCTGAAGATAAAGATCGGCTGCTGGGTTGGCTTCCCAGTGGTAGAATGGATAGTTCCTGTGCTGGTGTCAGGTCTCTGAAAAACTCCATAAAATAATCGTTGTTATTGACCAGAGACCGATAGGATTTTTGTGCGGCCAGCGCCATATCATCCATTTTTTCGCGCCATTCTGGTTTGGGTGATGCAGGTGGTGATAGTCTTGCTGACAGTGCTGCGGCCAAGTATTGCCCCAAGGCGTCAACTGCCAAATCTGGTAGTCCGAGTTTAAACCTGATCATCTCTCCCTGTTCCGTGAGGCGAAGCACGCTGGAGACAGAACCAGGTGGAAGAGACATGATGGCCTCATGTGCCTGTGTGCCGCCGCGCCCAATAACACCGCCGCGTCCGTGAAAAAATGTTAGCTCAATAGTATGCTTATGTGCCACTGCTAGCAACTGTTCCTGGGCCTGGTGCTCAATCCAGGCTGCGGCCAGCGGACCGACATCCATTGCCAAATCTGAGTAACTGATCATGATTTGCTGACCACACTTGCTGGTTTGCAGGTAAGTTTTATACCATGGCAGACTTAGCAACTTATCCAATGTTTCTGCTGCATTGTGTACATCTTCAATGCACTCAAATGAAGGAATAACGGGCAGGGATTCTTTTAGGCCCGCTTGTTGTAATAGTAGCAAAACTGCAAGTACGTCACTTGGTGTGCTAGTGCAGGATATTACGTACCCAGATACGCCATGGCTGCTGTTTACAGAGATGGCTGAAAATGTGTCCAGCACCTCCTGACTTGCCTCGCTGATAGGCCAGGTAGAGGGGAATAATGGTCGCCGGCCATCCAATTCTTCGAGTAAAAAATTTTGACGCTGTTTTTCTGTCCAGCGAGCATAACTTCTGTTGTTGATCAATATCTCAAGGTAGCGAGTTACTTCATCCAGCACCGCAGAATGAGAACTTGCCTGCTGCCTAATATCCAGATCAACAAGTTGTAGCCCAAAGCAGGCAACGCGACGTAAGGTGTCTAACAGTGGACCATTGGCGATTAATTCCATGCCACAGGCAATGAGTGACTGGTGGCACAAAACCAGCATTTCATTCAGGTCTTCATTAAACAAGAAAATATCATCTTGATTACTGGGTGGTGTAGGGTCCAGCAGAGCTGCCCAATCTCGAGTACGTTCCATGCGCGCATGTATTTCTTTTATTAGCTCTCGATACGGTTCCTGGGCTTTGCCAACTTTTTTACGCAATGCCGGGCTGCACTCTCGCATGGAGAGATCGCCTTGTAGTTGGGTGAGATCGCGTAGAAATAGATCGGCTGCCATCCAGCGGGCAAGCATTAATACTTCCCGGGTAACTGAGGCAGTCACGTTAGGGTTTCCATCTCTGTCGCCACCCATCCAGGAAGCAAACTTAAACAGACAGGCATGGGTGGGTATCGGCTCGAGATCATTTTCACAGAAAGCTTCGTCCAACTCCTGGTAGAGTTTTGGAATGGCTTCCCAGAGGCTGTTCTCGACAACTGCAAAGCCCCATCTGGCCTCTTCCTGGGGGCTGGGTCGATCGTTGCGGACTTCTGCCGTATGCCATGCCTCAGAAACGAGGCGGCGAAGCAACTTGTTGGATTTTTGGCGCTCGTTTTGTTGGTCTAGATTGTTGAGTTCAGCTGCAATCGCATTATATTTTAGAATGTGTGTGCGCCGCAGTAGTTCGGTTGGATGAGCGGTTAAAACAACTTCTATGCGTGTACCCAAAAGTGCTTCACGAATCTCTCCTGGTGTACTGGGTGTATCCTTCAACTGAGATAATATTCTTGGCCATATTTGATTTGTAACATGTTGTAATCTGATCTGATGATGTTGTTCGGCGATATTTGCCAAATTAAGGAATTGGCTAAATGCATTGGCTATGTCAGTAATTTTTCCGGCGGGAATGGCAGCCAGGTAGTTACTTAGTACTTCCCATTCTCCACTATTGCCTCGGCGCGCGTCTTTGGCGAGCTTGCGTATATTTTCGATGTCTTCAACCAGTTCGGGGCCTCTGTCATGCCCGATCTCTTCACCGAGTAATCGCCCCAGCAGGCGTACATCCTTTCTTAACGATTGGTGTAAATGAGGATGTGAATTTGGCACGTTGCCTCGCAGCTTTGGGTTACGGTTGAATTGTAACGCTTTTTATTATGACACCAAGGGATCAAAAAGAGTATGTTGTGGAACACAGATAAATAGGTCGTAGTAGATATTGAGTGCTTGTTCCCAATATCATCTGAAACAACAAATATCGGTGCGGAGCCACTTCAGTACTTTTATTCACTGGCCTCTGGTCACTGACATTTAAACACCTGCATGGTACTTAATAAATATAATCTAAAACTTGCTGAAGTCCGAAAATGGAGCCCATGGTAACAATAGCACTAATCAACAAAATGCCAATGATGCTGGCAACGGACAATTGCTGTTCTTGCACATGGGAAGTGGAATCTATTGGAGCACTTTCGGGGGGGATATTTTCCGTTTGGTTTTCTGTAAATGTTTGTCTGCGGGGGGCGCGGGACAATAATATAATAGAGACTACCAGAAATATTCCGGCGGGAATCAGCATTTGTAAAATGATTCGCATATATGAAGAATACGTAACCACTCTGCAATTGCAATACATTTTCAGTACTTGGCGTAGTCCCAGGAAATAGCTCTCAGGCGGTTAAATCGCGTAAAATAGTGGTTTGGAGAATTGTCGAGGTAAATAAGTTTGAGCTATCAGCGCTTGCATGATAAATATCGGGAGATTGGTGACCTGGAGCACGCACAGGCGATACTGGGTTGGGACGAGGCAGTATTGATGTCTCCTATGGGCTGTACATCGCGAGCGAACTCTCTGGCGACTTTATCCGCACTTGTGCATCGCTATAAAACAGCATCCGAAAATGAGGTATTACTTAAATCCGCGTTTAAAGAAAAATTTCTGACTGAGTGGCAGCAAGCGAATTTGTTGCATATTGAGCGCAGTTGTCGAATCGCGAGCGCTGTTCCGGAAGATCTGGTTGTAGCCTTATCTAAGGCCTGTTCCGAATGTGAACAATTGTGGCGTGTAAAACGCGCCGAGAATGACTGGCAAGGTATATATCCCTCGCTTACAGAAGTGATTCAATTGACGCGAGAGAAGGCTAACTATTTAGCTGATGCTGCGGGTATGTCAGCGTATGATGCGTTGATTGATTTGTATCAGCCAGGTATGGGCCAGGCAAAGATTGATCCAATATTTGCTGAACTGGCTAATTTTTTGCCTACATTAGTAGATACAGTTTTGGAGGGCCAATGTGCACCTTTGCCCTTTGAAAAAAAAATAGGTAAAGAGAAACAAAAGGCTTTGGCTTTGACACTGATGCGAAGGATAGGCTTTGCCTTTGATAGGGGGCGTCTGGATACCAGTCATCATCCATTTTGTGGGGGTGTGCCGGATGATACACGAATTACCACCCGCTATAATGAAGCCAAGTTCCTTGAGTCATTGATGGGGGTGTTGCACGAGACAGGACACGCATTGTATGAACAGGGTTTGCCATCTGATTGGCGGGGGCAGCCTGTTGGGGAAGCGCTGGGCATGGCTATACATGAGAGTCAATCATTGTTAATGGAAATGCAAGTATGTCGTAGTAGAGAGTTTATGGATTTTGCGGCACCCATTATAAGGCATGAGCTAGGCATACAAGAAGCGGATTCGACTATCTTCGGGGCCGATAATTTATATGCGCACAGTATTAAGGTAGAGCGGAGCCTAATTCGTGTGGATGCAGATGAGATGACTTATCCATTGCACGTTATTTTACGCTATGAAATAGAAAAACAGCTGCTCTCAGGGGAACTGGAAGTGAAACATTTACCGGAATTATGGAGCGAAAAGATGACCCGGTACCTGGGGTTGTCAACCCTGGGGAACGATGGTGATGGATGCATGCAGGACGTACATTGGTATGCCGGGCTGATTGGCTATTTCCCAACATATAGCCTGGGTGCCATTTCTGCAGCACAAATATTTGCGTGTGCTGTTAAAGAGGACACCCACCTGCTTTCAGACGTAGGGCAAGGAGATTTTCAACCCCTTTTAACATGGCTCGGGAAGCATGTGCATAGCAAGGGAAGTCTTGTTTCGGCTGATCAACTCATGAAGGCGGTAACGGGTGAGACGCTGAATACCACTGCTTTTAAACAACATTTGCAAGCGCGTTATTTGTCGAGCTAGTGGGGAAAGTGGTAGTTGATCTTGGGCTATTTTCTAAATCAGCATTTTACGAAGTGTTTTTGCTCCAGGAGTGATACATATGCATAGTCCATTGGCCTGTATCCGTATAGCGATATTTGTTGTGTGTGCAGGGTTTTCGTGCGGTTTAATGGCGAAGGAGTCTGCCATTACAGATTTAGAGACGATTCTATCTGAGCCTCTGGATGATTCAGAGTATATAGTTACAGAGCGTTGCTTGAGTTCACATGAGTATACCAATGTAGATATTCTAGACTCCGGGCATCTGTTGTTTTACGGCAGACGGGGAAAAATATGGTTGAATGAATTACGTAGCACTTGTACTGGCTTAAGAAAAGGGCTTGTACTTCAATTCGATATGCGTGACAGACGTTTGTGTAATAGAAATTATTTTTCCGGCATAAACTCTTTTAGTTCATCTGGTCATGTAACAGCACGTTGTGTACTGGGTTTATTCGAGCTGGTTACGGAAGAACAAGTGATGTTGTTGGAGGAATCACTGGCCAAAGAAAAGACCAGTGATGTATTACATTCGCGCAAAAGCAAAAACTAGTTTCAAGCGGCAGTTTTGGCAGTATTTAGTATGACTTCGCTAATAATACGTGATAGGTCCCGCCCGCTCACAGGCTTCATAACCCGGTAGTCAATGCTGGGGTCAGTATCTGCAGGTTTATCTATAAAGCCACTGATCAATACTATGGGTAGATCCGGGCGAATTTCTTTTATAGCATGGGCTAGATCAAGTCCGCTCATATAGGGCATAAAATTATCTGTAAGAAGAATGTCAAACTCGTCAGGAGATTCTTTAAAACACTCCAGAGCTGATTGTGCATCCACAAAAGCATGCACCTTGTATCCGGACTGATCTAATAGATCTTTGGTGGCGCGGAGAATTGTGATCTCATCATCTACCAGTATGACTGTATCGCGGCGTTTGAGTTTTTGGGGCATGGGTAAATTGGATTGTTTGACAGTAGGCAAATAGACTACAAACGTGGTACCTCTACCAATGGTGCTGTTGACAGTGATCTTGCCACCGTGATTGGTGACTATACCGTGTACAACAGATAAGCCAAGCCCACTTCCTTCTCCTACTGCTTTAGTGGTAAAGAAAGGCTCAAATACGTGCGTCACTATATCTTTACGCATTCCTTGGCCATTATCCTCGACTGATATTTTGATATATTCGCCCTGCTCAAGTTCTTCTGGGCGTTGTTTGTCAGATGCATCAGAGTTGGCTATGCGAACTTTAATGAAGCCGTCACGGGTATCGCTCAGTGCCTGGGCAGAGTTCGTACACAAATTTGCAATAACCTGACTGATTTGCCCAGCATCGGCAAGGATAGGTTGAATGTTGTCTGCGTAGAGTGTCTCTATGGCAATCGTTGTGGGTATGGTAGAGCGCAGTAAACGAACTGCTTGGTCAAGTACTCCTTCCGCCTGAATTTTTTTCTTTTCCAAATTGTCGTCATTTTGCCGGGAAAAGGTGAGGATTTGTTGTACAAGGTCACGGGCCTTAATAGAAGCTATATAAATCCCTTCCAGTTTTTTTCTGGTGTCTTCTGATAAATCTCCATCGAGCAGTATCGTTGTATAACCCATAATGGGAGTGAGCAAATTATTAAAATCGTGGGCAATTCCACCCGCGAGGGTGCCCACTACTTCGAGCCGTTGGCTGAATTGCAGTTGAACCTGTAACCGACGTCGCTCAGTAATATCTATGGCTATTACCAGAATGCTGGCATGTGTAGCATTTACAGGGTGAAAGCTTGTGCGTGTAATGATGTACCTGCGTGTTTTACCATCAGCATTATTTAGCCAAATTTCCTGGGGCGCATGGCTTGCTTCCTGGCCAGCAAACAGTAGCCCATCGGGGCCGTCCTTATGGTGGGCTTTTTGAAAGGAGCCATTTAGCAAGGACGAAATGTTGGTGCCATATATCTCAGCGAGTGCTTTGTTTGCGAACTCGAGTGAGCCATCTTCACGAACTGCGAAGACAGTGTAGGGAACCAAGTCTATGATATTGCGTAGTAAGGTTTCAGTTTGAATTAGCGTGTGTTGGGTAATTTGGTGCTGCGTCAGTTCTTCCTGGGCGATGTGTTGTGCATCCAGCATACCTTCTATAATGGTATTGAAGGCTGTTGCTACGTCGCGGACTTCCTGCGGTCCTTCTGCTTTGAAACGATATTTTAATTGTCTGTTGAGACGACCTTCCGGCTCTCCTTTGCTTATTTGTATGGCAGAATCCCGAAGTTGTCGGAGGCCAAGCAATGCGCGTACAGCTAGTCGTTTTCCAATTAACATCGCAGCTAGAAAAATGGCGAGACCTGCAAATGAAAAGGGTAATAAAACGCTTAGTACATGCTCCCAGATGGTTTTTTGATCGGCAAATAATATGAGCTGACCTTGTGATTGTGCTGTTAGGGGCAGCAATTGAGAGCTTTGCAGATAGTCATTAAATATGCTCGAAGGCTCTCTTTTCGGTTCAGGTGAGCAGGGCAATGAGTGGGTTTTATAATGTTCTGCAATGAGCAGGCCCTTTTCATTGTATAAACAAGCTGATGAAATCAGCGAATGGACCTGGAGTGAGCGAAAATGCCGTGCCAGTTGTTGCTGATCATGAAAGGCATTATCGGTGCGCATTTCCTCGATTAGCAATTTCCCAACAAGACGGGTGTTGGTGGTAATGGTGGATTGTTCTACTGAGGTTTGTACGAAGACGATAACCAGCATCATGCTTACCAGAGCCATGCCTAGTAACAATGCACTCAAATTGAACAGGTAATGTTCTATTGAGGGAGCGCCGTTTTTATTTTGCTGCTTCGCTTTGTGCTGCATTGCTGATTTGCTGATTTATCCGCTATCCCAGTTCTCCGCGAATTCATGTTAACAAACACTGCCAGACTCTCAAGGGGTAATCTATTTTAGACAGATATTCTTGCTTCAATATCTGCATATACTGCTATATAGTTGGGCTCCATTGGGTATTTTCATTTCTTCATTCTGTTTGAGGGCCAAATGGTCAGTTACAGTACTCGAAATGTCGCAGAATTCATTGGCCTTTCTCCAGATCGTGTACGGCGGTATGTGCACCGCGGGGTCTTGGAGCCAGAGCGTAATATACGCGGTCATTTCAATTTTGAATTTCAGGATGTGGTACTTATGCGTACTGCTAAGCGTTTACTTGATGCAAAGGTCTCCCCAAAGAAAACTCTGAAATTACTGGTAAAGATAAAGTCGAATATCGAGGTGGCGCAGAAACTGGCATCCGTGCGTATTTATGCCTGTGGTCAGTCGGTCCTGGTTAGAAATCGTAAAGCACTATGGAATGCTGATACTGGGCAAGGCATTCTTGATTTTGATAATCGCCCAGTTCAATTTGCTTTAACTTCTCTGCATGGCCCTGATCTGATGGAGCTGTTGGAAGGGGAGGAGCTGGATACTGATGACTGGTACAATTTGGGTCTTGATCTGGAGGAAATGGACGGAGAACGAGCACCTATTGCATATGCGCGTGCCATTGAACTGGACGCGGATAATCTTGATGCGCATGTGAATCTGGGGCGTCTGGAACAAATTCAGGGAAATTTAGAAATGGCAAGGCAGCGCTATATGCGTGCGTTGACCCTAAACAAAGAGCATCAGTTGGCCAATTACAATATGGGCACGCTGTGCGACGAAGTAAATCAGTTGGATGCGGCGCAAGCTTACTATTTAAAAGCGAGCGAAGTGCCGGATGCACATTTTAATCTCGCACGAATTTTTGAGCTGAGAGGGGATGAGGTTACATCATTCCGACATCTGCGCCATTATAAACGCTTACTCGAAGTAACTTAGTGGTTTGTTAAAATTATTATTCGCGCTCTCTTAGAAGTAATCGGAGACCAGAGACGGCTAGCACCAGGAGCATAATTGCAGCCAGGTCCGCAGTCCATATTCCCCATTTGCCCATGATCCTGCCACTGTGAATATCCTGGATGACACGTGTCCAGCTAAGCAGCTGTTGTCGGTGAAGCTTCCAGTAGGCTTCCACTTCATGGTCGGGCAAAAGAACTATGTTGGCTGCCGGAAAGACGGCATTGTCGGCGGGTAACCATTCTAGGAAATCCGCATTCAGTGTTCGCGTACCCAACGTAGTTTGGATAATCAGTCTGTCATTGACAACCTGCATTTGTAACAGTGGAGCAGGAGGAGAGAGTATATCGATTAACTGCATCTCTTTATCAAACAGAAAAATCTGATCGGAGGTTGCCAGGACTAATATGTCCGGAAGCTCAGCTACCGCGAGAATAACATTTTTGACATTCTGTAACAGACTCCGGTGTTTAAAATAGACTTGCTCATCAATTTGTACCAGGTATTTATGATCTTTGATTGCAAAGACATTAAAAGCTTTACTCGAGGGAGGGGTATCAAATCCGTAGTGATCCAATAGCAGTTCAGATTTGACAAAGAGACTATCTGTTTTCAGACTTTCTGTATGTTGTATAACGATACCAGAGACAACAAATACAATTAGAAAAAGCGTGACAAAAAGTCCGATCTTACCGTGGAGTTTGATTTGTCGTTTCATGCGTAGTAGATCCACTCAAACCCTGCGTTAGCTTGATAGTTTGTTGGAGACGAGGGTACAGCTTTTGGTCCAGGACCAGCTTTTGATCCAGGAAAAGGGCGGCGCGAGCTACTCGCTTCATTGCGTTTACGGATAATGTTGCTCCAGTGATACCATCAATGGTTTGACTAAGTTGGTGATTATCAGTGAGGCTAGTATGTCGAAATTGATCCGTAAAGAAACTGTATTTTATTTCCCATCCGCGGCTTTCTCGAAATTTGAGTACCCTGATATCCTCTATTTTACCTGATCGGATGAAAACCCCGAAAGTTATAGGTTTGGTTTTCCCTATTTCGTCGAAAACCCAAAGTGATTGATTACCTTTCTGTCGGTATTTAACTCGTAGCGTTTGGGGAGCGTGGCCGAGAATATTTGTCAGCTGTTTTCGTATTTCAGCATTTAACCAGAGTGCACGCAGTTTGGGTGGGGAGCCCGAAAACATCTCGGTAATAAAGGTTTGTGTACTGTTATTCGAGTGAATATTCTTGCTTGCGACAATGGCTTCCGATCCAGGGTTTGCAGCGCTGGCTATATTGGCAAGAGCCAGTAGCCATATTCTTAATACAAATCGGAAGCACATATATACATCTTTTATTTAAAAGTGGTAGCCCAGACCCAGGTCAAAAGCTTTGAAATCACGCCCGCTTTCTACAGCGAGGTCATGGTCCCTGTCACGGTAATCAATTTTGAATACGACACTTTCTGTAGGCCAGTAATTCATGCCGATTTCCCACTGATCAAATTGGTCCTGGCCTCGGGCAGCATTCAAGTCTTCATACCTGGCATAGATGCCGGTTTTGTGTTCCTTTATTTTAAAAGTCCAGGCTGGCTCAATATACCAGCCAGTCTGTTTATCTGCACCTGCCAGCTCGACGGCGTTGCCATTCATATCCCATCTGCTCCAAAGTGTTTTGATGCTGAGTGCTTCCCAGGAGTAAATGCCTTGTAAGGAAATTAGATTGGCTGAACCGAGCCCGTCGCCACTGAATTGGCTCATATCAGTTTGGTGGTGCAAGGTGGCCGATAAAGACAGACCAGGAATTCCAGAATAGCTGGTTCTGAAGGTATAAGCCAAATTGTCTGCATTTGCTTTGGATACCTTTTGGCGGCCGCTTCGGATTCTGAATGCACTTCCTCCACTGGTGGGCGTTTGCAAGCCAGTGTGAACGGCAAAATCCCAACTCAGGCCGCTATTGTAGTGACCGCCAACAGCCGCCCCAGCTTCCCACCAGGTACCTGGAATGATGATGTTTTCAACGTCGTTTCTTTCAACACCGTAAAAGGTGGCGGGTTCGTGAGTTTCATTCAAGATACCTATGGGCACTAGAAATACTCCTGAGCGCAAATAATGTTCATCATTGAGTGAGGTTTGTAAATAGGCTTGCTCCAGCTCTACTTCGCCGGAGTTACTTCCATCGGAAGTATCTTTACTGAGTGCGTGCTCTAGTTCGAATTCGGAGTAAAACTGCCATTTGTCAGAAAATTCGTGTTCGAAAAATAATACATATCTGTGAAAGTCTGCTTGTTTGGTGTTCTTGCGTGACCCCTCTGTATTTACGTTATTATAGTGAAGCTCTCCATACCCGCCAATGCTCGTATTTGCGAATGCAGAGGACTTGGAAGGGGAATCGTTTTTGGCTAAGTTTTCGACAAACTCAGTTGTTTCGTCAAGGCGCTCTTCAGTAAGTTGTGCTTTTTGTTTTTGTGCCTGGGCGGATTGAAGAGTATTTGCGAGTGCTTGCTTTAGTCGGGTAATTTCTTCCTGCTGAGCTTGAACAAGTTTCCAGATTTCACTGATAGAAGGAGTGCTTTCAGCCGAACCTGCAAAGGTGATGAAGATGCTAAATATGCCGCATAGTAGGGCCCGCCTGGTGATTTTCATGATGCTCTCCGTGATGAACATAGCCATTATATAAATTGTAACGCGAATATCAATGATTCCCATTTAAGTTTACAATTTTTCTTGGTTAGTGAATGGTTAATATTAAATGTTGGTGACTGGAATCAAGTTGAGCTTTAGTTTGCTTTTGCCCCAACGGATAAGCAGGAAAAAGCATAGCAAAGCCAGTAGCAGCGTGGCGGCAACATGGATTGCGACGGATGTAGCAGGAAGTAATATTGAGGGGACAAACAGGCTACCGAGTTGATAGGTCAATACAGCAATGACATAAGCCATTACGATTGACCAGATTGTTGTAAAGGTTGCCCAAAACAACCCGAGTTCTTTTAAAACAGCACCAATTGTTGCAATGCAAGGCACGTAGAGCAGGATAAAAAGCAGGTAGCTGAAGGCTGCCAGCGGGTTAACAAACAGGTTTTGCAGTACCGTTAATGTGCCTGGCCTTACTTCTTGTGCTTCTGTTGTTGCTGAAACGTCATTCAGGTCACCTAAATCAAGACCCAGCGGATCGGAAATTAGTTCGCTGAGTTGCGAAAAATTTTCAGGCACGGTCCCGGCTGCTTCTTTCAGCGTGCCAAAAAAGCTGAATTCCGGGTCGCCAACAGTGGGTACTGAGTGCGGCAGTGTTGTTCCAGATGCGGCGGCGCGAGCGTCTTTATCTATCTGATCGTAAAGTGCATCAAGTGTACCCACCACGACTTCTTTGGCAAAAATACCGGTGAAGATGCCAACAGTGGCTGGCCAGTTTTCTTCCTGAATCCCCATGGGTTTAAGCAGAGGGGTAAGAGATTTCCCGATAAAAGCCAAAGCTGATTGATCGGTATCCTGGTTACCAAAACTACCGTCCATTCCGACAGAACTGACGACATTTAAAATGACAACAACGGCGACTATGGCTTTGCCGGCGCGCATTATAAATCCGCGTAATTTGTACCATGTATGAATTAGCAAGCTACGTAAACTTGGTAGATGGTATAGGGGCAATTCCATGGTGAAGGCGGAGACGTCACGTCCCAACATATGTTTGCGTACCAGCAGGGCAGACAAGATTGCTACACTGATACCAATGATATAAAGTGCAAAAACGATATTTTGTCCATTGTCCCGAAAAAATGCAGCGGCGAACAAGGCGTAGACAGTTAGCCGAGCACCGCAGGACATGTAGGGTGCCATCACGGTGGTGAGTATCCGGTCTTGTTGATTGTCTAGACTACGGGCTGCCATAACCGCGGGTACGTTGCAGCCAAAACCGACAATTAGCGGTACAAAGGACTTGCCGGGTAAACCAATTTGGCGCATCAGCCTATCTATAATAAACGCTGCGCGTCCCAAATAACCTGTTCCTTCTAGAAAAGAGAGGAATAAAAACATACAGCCGATGACCGGGATAAAGGAGGCAACGAGTTGCATACCACCTCCGATGCCGTCAGCAAGGAAGGTAGATAACCAGATTGGAAATCCAAATGACTGGTATATTTGCCGGGGTCCCTCGACAAAAAGTGCCCAGGCGGAGAGATCAAATAAATCAATGAAGGCGCCACCAATGTTGATGGTAAACATGAACATGGTATAAATTACCAGCAAGAATACTGGGAAGGCCAGAATCGGCTGAAGTACTACGCGGTCAATAACATCTGTAACTATGGTATTCACAGGTGTCGTAGTGACTATGGGTTGTAGCAGTGTATCAATGGCCATGTATCTTTGAACGCTGACAGTTTCTGCCTGTGGAGTATAGTCCAGCTCGGGTGGTATTTGATCCTTCAGAAAATCTGATACCGGGCTGCCACTGAGCAAGGCAGTAGAGATCAATCGGGTATTATGTTTCAGTCCACGATCTATCAACTGCTTACTGAGTCCGTCAATATCTTTTTCCAGGGCATCACCGAGGTATACCGGTTTTCGGGTTTCCGGATTATCAATCAGGCTCAGTACCATGTCGATCATTGGCCCTAAACCGTCCTCGCGCGTAGCAACCAGGGGTACAACGGGACAACCTAATGCCTGGGATAGCCTGTAGGTATCTATATGAATACCCTGACGATCGGCAATGTCCATCATATTGAGAGCCACAATTACTGAAGCATCGAGGTCCAGTAGCTGTGTAGTGAGGAATAGCCCCCGGGCCAGGCTGGATGCGTCTACTACATTGACGATGATTTGCCTGGGGTTCAGCTCAAGGTATTCACGAGCGACGCGTTCGTCCAATGCGTCACTGGCATCACTGGGTAGCAGACTATAAATACCCGGCAGATCGACAACTTCCAGTCGTTGGTCACCGTGGGAAGTGAAACCAGAGCGTTTTTCAACAGTAACGCCGGGCCAGTTACCAACGCGTTGGTGCCCGCCGGTCAGGGCATTGAATACGGTAGTTTTCCCGCAATTGGGGTTGCCAATCAGGGCTACAGAAGCAGTCATAGGGCTTTAGAGACCGTCATTTGAAAGCAGTCATATTTCTTCGAGTAGTAGGCAATCTGCTTCAGAAGGTCTCAGCGTCAGCCGGGTACCGCGATAGTGAATCTCAACGGGGTCCCCCAATGGGGCGAAGCGCACCAGCTCTAGCGGTGTGCCAGGTATTAGTCCCAGTGTTTGCAGGCGCAGCGCATAGTTTGAGTCCTGGGGGTCATACCCTGTAATTTTTACTGGTACATTCTTTTTGAGGTCGCGGAGTTTAAGCATCACTGTAGTATAAGGGGCGAGACATAAATGTAAATGGAAGTAATTCCTATTCGAGCGCCCTTTTTTTTAGCTGACTTTTTTCCTGACGTATAAAACCATCTCGTGATCGATCAGTGCATAGCCATGTCGCTCAGCGATCTTTTTTTGAAGTATTTCTATGTCTTCATCAACAAATTCAACAATTTTACCGGTGTCCAGATCGATCATATGATCATGGTGCTCGTGGTTAGCGAGTTCGTAGACTGAGTGCTGTTCATCAAAGTTGTGTTTATCCACGATACCGGCAGATTCAAATTGCGTGAGGACTCTATAAACGGTTGCCAGCCCAATGGATTCGTTATTGTTTAGTAAGATTTTATAAATATTTTCAGCACTCATATGGTGTGTTTCCGAGCGCTCAAGGATTTCGATTACTCGCAGTCTGGGTAAGGTCACCTTTAGACCTGCTTCCTTAAGCTCCGTTTTTGTCATATCTTTGTGTCTCGCGCTGGTAGGATTTGGAAAGTGGGAAGCATATTAATGGGTACTTTATCAAATCCTATAGTGCTTTCCTATCGGTGATGGATAACACTGTATTTAACCTAAAAATACACACAGCGGAGGTATTGGGAGATGATTCAAAGAGAGCTGGATATCCAGACTGAAGATGGCTTGATGAACACGTTTATTACCTATCCTGATAGTGATCGTTTGTATCCAGTCATCGTTTTTTACATGGATGCGCCTGGGAAAAGGGAAGAGCTGCACGACATGGCCACTCGGTTGGGCTCTGCAGGTTACTATGTTGTGTTACCTAATTTGTATTATCGTAAGGACCGGGATTTTGTGCGGGATCCGTCATCTCAGGGTCGTGAATATATGTTTGAGTTGATGAACTCTCTCACATGCGAAATGGTTGACCGGGATACTCAGGCGATATTGGATTTTGTTCAGGGAGAGGAGCGTGCATCTGCGGGTCCTATGGGTTGTGTGGGTTATTGTATGAGCGGGCCATTTGTTTTTTCCGCTGCCAGCACCTTTTCACCACGAATGCAGGCATCGGCCAGTTTTCACGGTATTCGCTTAATAACTGATGATGCCAAGTCTCCTCATTTGCGTGCTGGCGGGATTGATGGAGAAATTTATTTTGGCTGCGCTGAACATGATGATTGGGCGCCACCGGAAATGATACGTTCATTAGAATCCCATTTAGATGATGAATCTGTGGACTGGCGTGTGGAATGGTACCCAGGTACAAAGCATGGTTTTGTGTTCCCCTTGCGCGGTCAGGATATCTACCACAAGGTTTCTGCTGAACGACATTGGGAACGTTTAATGGATTTGTTCGAGCGCAGGTTGAAACGATAGCTTACAGGTGTTGCGAAGAAAGCAGCCTGGTTTAGCCCATATTTTCTGTCTCAATTTTCAATCTGTTGGCTACCTTGCATATTGCTGCCCAGGTGTTTTGATCTATATCGATACCTGTTTTGCTGCGCGCATCCATAGCTTCGATTTCTGGTTCCCCTGGCACTCTGACTCGGTCAATGCCTCGTGCAGGTGTGCTTGAGTGAATGTAGGCAAGCATGGATTCAACTTCATCTGAAAATTGTTGGGCACCATCAAATATGTCCGGATCAAATACAAACATAAGCATATTATTAACGATGGTCCCTGCTCGTGGATTATCGGGTTGAGCCGTCCATTCACCAGCAAGGGCACCGCCCAGTAGTTCGCAAATCAGTGCCAGCCCGTAGCCTTTGTGCTTTCCAAATGGCCCCAGTGCACCACGTGGTTCCTGAAATATAACCTTGGGGTCCGTGGTAGGAATACCTTCATGGTCGACCAGGGCTCCATCCGGTGCTTGTTCGCCTTTCATATTTGCGACTCGAATTTTGCCCAATGCCACTGCACTGGTAGCCATATCCAGTACGACGGGTGGTTTATCTTTTCTGGGAACCACACAGCAAAAGGGGTTTGTTGTCATGCGTGGTTCCCTGCCGCCAAAGGCGACCACTTGGGGAGCGTGTCCGACGACATTTACAAAACTAACTGACCCGTAGCCAGCATTTCCACACTGTTCGCCGTAACTACCAATGCGGCCAAGGTGATGCGCATTGCGCAGTCCCATGCATACGATACCGGTTTCTTTAACTCTCTCAATGGCCAGGTTGGTAGCTTGCTTGCCGACCACCTGGCCAAAACCATTTTGTCCATCAATCAACAATACGGCACCTTTATCTTTCAGAATTTTTATATCAGCGTGGGGGTTTAGATGACCCTTTGTTAGATTGTTGTAATATGCGGGAATCATGCCGACACCATGAGAGTCGTGGCCCTTGAGATTGGCGTGGACAAGGTGATGGGCGACCGCTTGAGCTGATGAAGCACTGACACCCGATGCGGCAAAAATTTCTGTTACGAAATCAATTAGCCGCGTGTGTTGAATAAGCATTATACAAACCTTTTTCGAGTAAAAAGCCAGGGTTAAACAATCGAGATTGGTATTTCTCACCGCCGTCGCAGAGCATGGTTACGACAGTGTGTCCTGGCCCTAGTTTTAGGGCAACTGAAACTGCCGCAAATAAATTGATGCCTGTGGACGAACCTAGAAACCAGCCTTCTTCATGTAACATTTTGTAGATTATGTCGATCATTTCCTGGTCCTGTACCTGTACAGCCCCATCTATGTGAGTATCTGAAAAATTTTTGGTGATGCGGCTGTTGCCAATGCCCTCGGTGATTGAGGGCCCTTTACTCATGAGTGTTTCACCTGTGTTTACGTAATTGAATAACGCACTGCCCATGGGATCGGCAAGTATGACCTGAATTTGTTTATTTTGTTCTTTTAGATACCTGCTGACACCAGCTATCGTCCCCCCAGTACCGGATGCAGATACAAAAGCATTTACTTGCCCCTGAGTTTGCCGCCAGATCTCCGGACCTGTTGTACGGTAATGAATGTCGCGGTTGGCTGTATTATCAAATTGATTGGTCCACACTGCACCAGGTGTTTTGTTAGCATATCTACCAGCCTGTTTTTGAAAATTATTCGGATTTTTGAAGGGTACCGCTGGCACCTGGTGAACGGTGGCACCCAGCGTTTGTAGCAAGCGGGCTTTTTCTGGCGATTGGTTATCCGGCATGAAAATTACACATTCATAGGACCTGGCATTGCAAATATGTACCAGGCCAATACCGGTATTACCCGCAGTACCTTCTACGA
>JAHRWB010000149.1 GCA_019090385.1 Pseudomonadales bacterium
CGCGTAGCTGCTCACTATTTGGACCCCAAATACCCATGGTTCCAAATACCGCAACCGATATTCTTGATTCTGCAGCAACCAATGGAATACCCATCATAGTACCCATAGACAGACCCCAATAAGCAACCGGACCCTCCCCGATATGCCCTTGTACTGCACTTAGCGCCGCTTGCCAGTCAGCAACTATATTGGCGGTTGCCTCTACCGAGCCCCAGGCCGCCCTAAAATCCGGTTTCTGATCTATTGATATTCGATCCCCATGCCCCGGCCCATCTATAGCTAGTGAGGCTATTCCGTGGGAGCGAGCCAGCCACCGTGCCACGGCAAGCACATAATCAGCACGTTTGTGGCTCGAACCACCATGACCCAACAGTACCAATTTACCCTGTTCAGCATGTTTTTCAGGCCGCCACAAGATACCCGGTACACAACGACCCTGGCATGCAAGTTCAAACTCGGTCTCTTCGACCTTGCGCAAAATCCCAGGCTTTGTTTTCCACTGCAATGCAGGCTCTCCCTCATTTTTTTAACTCAAAGGCCATTCTAGGGAATAGGCCTAGCGCGTTTGCTGTATCCACCTACCCACACAAAATACTATGATGCCCCACTGAAAAACAAGCGCAGCTGTTTACATACGCCAGCAAGCGCCTTAACGTTGTACTCATTAGCAATGCCTGTTCAGACTATAAAAAACGTTAAGAGGGAAACCATGTCAAACACCGATATAGCTGCCGATTTAAATAATCTCGCCATGTCACAAGAAGCTCAGCCTTTGCTGGATGCCGTCAAGTCCTTCATCAAAAATCATGTGGAAAGTATGTACGACGAATTTCTGGCTGCTGGCGAAGGTCGAGAAGACCAGTGGAGCTACACGCCCCGGCAGCTCGAGCTTTTGGATGGCGCCAAAAACAAGGCCAAAGAACTCGGGTTATGGAACTTCTTCCTGCCTGATGCAGAAACAGGAGAAGGGCTAAAAAACCTGGATTACGCCTATATCGCTACTGAATTGGGCCGCGTACCTCTGGCATCTGAGTGTCTCAACTGTAGTGCCCCGGATACTGGCAATATGGAAGTTTTGGAGCGCGTAGGCACCCAGGCCCAAAAAGACAAATGGTTAACGCCCCTGCTGAATGGCGAGATACGCTCGGCCTATGTGATGACCGAACCCAATATGGCGTCTTCTGACGCAAAGAACATCAGCACGCGAGCGGAACTGATCGATGGCGAATGGGTGATAAACGGAGAAAAGTTTTTTGCTTCCGGTGCCGGTGACTCACGCTGCAAAATTATGATTGTCATGGTTAAAACCAGCCCTGATGCACCACCTCACAAACAGCAATCCCAAATTCTGGTACCGACCGACGCGCCAGGAATGGAAGTTGTTGAAGCAATGCGGGTATTTGGCAATGAAGATGCGCCTCACGGTCACATGCATATAAAGTTCAACAATTGCCGAGTCCCTGAAGAAAACGTTCTTTTAGGTGAAGGACGAGGTTTTGAAATCTCCCAGGTACGCTTGGGTCCTGGTCGTATCCATCACTGCATGCGATCCATCGGACAAGCAGAAAAAGCGCTGGAGCTTTTAATAAAACGCGGTTTATCCCGAGAAGGTTTTGGTAAACCTCTAATTAAACTCGGCGGCAACATCGAAAAAGTTGCTCGCATGAGAATCGATATCGATGCCATGCGCTTAATGGTATTACGTGCAGCAAAAGCCATGGACGTACTGGGTAATAAAGAAGCCCGTATCTACGTGAGCGGCGTAAAAGCCATGGTACCCGAGCGCGTATGCCAGATTATAGATGCGGCGATCCAGATGCATGGCGCTGCCGGTGTATCTCAGTGGACTCCGTTGGCGCAAATGTACACCAGCACGCGTACCCTGCGAATTGCTGACGGCCCAGATGAGGTGCACTATATGGTGGTAGGCAGAGACGAAGTCAAAAAATACGAATAGGACCTGCCACTATCAATTTAAGTTATCACACCGGATGTTCAAGGGTGGGCATCCGGCCCAAAAAATATAATGCCCTTTGAACCCAAAGCCTCTGCGGCTGAACTTATCGTATATATTGATTTTAAGAGCCCCTACGCTTTTATCGCCATAAAACCATGTTTTGCACTGGAAAAAAAACTAAAAATTCAATTCGACTGGCGTCCTTTAACACTGGATATACCCAGCTTCCTTGGTTCAGCTCGACTGGATAAAAAAGGTAAAATTAGCGAAGGTAAAGAATATACCCGTAGCACCAATCAATGGACGCAGGTTAAATATGCCTATCGTGATGCCAGGAGATATGCTGCCTTAAACGGCCTCACCCTGCGTGGCACAGAAAAAATATGGGATTCCTCCCTCGCCAGTATTGGGCTAATGTGGGCAAAAAAATATGGCCATGAAGTCGTTAAAAACTACATTAATTTAGTTTACGAACCCTTCTGGAAACGAGATCTAAATATTGAGATGCCCCGGGTGATCACTGATAAATTGGCTCAAGCAGGCGCGGAAACTGAGCAGTTCCTGCCTTACCTACAGGGCCCCGGGCGTATAGAACACGACCAGAGCCAATCTAAGATATTTAATGCAGGTATTTTTGGTGTCCCTAGCTTTGTAATAGACAACGAAATTTATTTCGGCCGGGAACATCTACCTCGCCTGGAGTGGATACTAACAGGCAAACAGGGGATAGCGCCGGACATTTCCTATACCGCAGTCCGCGCCAATCCGAAATGAAGGAGACTATCCCTGTTTCGGTATGCATCGATTTCAAAGATCCCAGTGCATATCTGGCCTGGCAACCCACCTTGGATTTATCAGAAGCCCTGAGCATAACATTCGACTGGCTGCCCTTTGTAAGCCCAGTTAAACACTCAGCCCCCGAACTCAAACTAAATACGCGAGAGGCGCGCCACAAATTAATGCGCTACCAATACCGTCAAATGGATCTGATCAGGTATGCGGGAAAATCTATACTCAGCCTGTCTGCCATAAATAGAAACGTTGATTCTAAACTTGCCTCCATTGGGCTGCTCTGGTGTAAACAACAGTCTTCTGACATCGCAATGAAATATATTGAAGAAACTTTTAAAGCCTGCTGGAAATCCGAACTTGATATATCCGAAAAGGCAGTGATACGTGCGGTGCTTGCTAAAGCCGGGGCAGCTTTAGATTTGTTCGATGAATTTTGCGACACTACTGGCAATACGCAACTAGCTAGTTTACAAAAAACACTAAAAAATCAAGGCGTATTTGATACACCTGCCTATTTGCTGGAAGGCGAGTTATTTGTCGGCCGACAACACTTGCCCATGATGCGATGGCTACTAACAGGCAAGCAAGGGCAAAGACCCATTTAAAATTGACATAATCATAGGAGAACCTAATGGATACATTTGAAGGAAAAATTGCGGTAATCACTGGTGGCGGTACCGGTATGGGCAGAGAATTGGCAATCCAGCTCAGCAAGGAAGGTTGCCACATCGCTATGTGCGACCTTTCCGCAGACAACATGCAGGAAACCCAGACGCTATGTAAAGCTGTGGCGCCAAAAGACACTCGTATATCAACGCATATCTGTGACGTTTCAAATGAAACCCAAGTACTGGCTTTCAGGGATGCAATGCTTGAAGCTCATGAGACAAACCATATCAATCTATTATTTAACAACGCTGGCATCGGTGGCGGCGGTAGTTTTGTACGTGATGAACGCGAAGACTGGGAGCGCACTTTTGGTGTTTGCTGGTTCGGTGTGTACTTTTGTGCCCGGGCATTCGTACCATTGCTGGTTGCCAGTGAAGAAGGCTATATCATCAACACCAGCAGTGTTAACGGTTTTTGGGCGGCTCTTGGACCAAAAATTGCTCATACTGCATACAGCGCTGCAAAATTTGCAGTAAAAGGGTTTACCGAAGCCCTGATAACAGACCTCAAAACGAACGCACCCCACGTTAGAGCAGCCGTTGTGATGCCGGGTCATATTGGTACATCAATCGTTGCCAACAGCAACATCGCCAGGGGGAAAAATAGCGGCCTGGATATGACGGCTGAAGAAGTGGCAGAGACACGTGCAGAAATGCAAAGACTCGGTATGCCGGTAAGCAATATCAGTGATGATCATATTCGTCAGGCCGCCCACAAGCGCGCAATGGACTTTAAAGAAAAAGCCCCAACTACTGCAGCACAGGCGGCCAACATTATCTTAACAGGTGTTCGAGAAAACAAATGGCGATTACTGATAGGCAAGGACGCACATCGACTGGATGAAAGAGTGCGGTCTGCTCCGGAAGATGCATACAGTGATGAGTTTTTTGCATCACTCACAAAACAAGGAGTATTTACTGGCATCAATAACCAGAAGGCAAACGAGGATTAGCCAAACCGCAGGTAAGTGAGCACACATACCAATGTAGCCAGCTACATTGGTATGCCCTTGATACGTATTTTCACTACAGCTAATTCGCACCTATATATGGGTCACACTGCTACAGTTTTACTCAGGCCGGTAAAGCAATATAGTCGGCATGTTAAATACTCGTTACCACACCCTTATTTTCATTGCCCTCGCCACGCTTGGAGCTACTTTTGTATTCACCAACCAAGCCGTATTTGCGAACATACATAAATGCGTTACGGAATACGGATTTGAATATAGTGATAGGCATTGTACCCACGGCATATTAGTTAGACATTCGCATACGGGTAGTCGCAATAAAACGAATATACTTGATGGCCTGTCAGTATTTGAAATAAAAATGCTGGCGGCAATGGAACAGCAATATGAACATGCTCGCAAGCAGACAAAGCAACGCGAACTCACCAGTAGAGCTCGCGGCAGAAGAGAGCGCAAGCGACAAATCCACAATCAGGCCCGTGCCTGTGCCAAAGCAGCACGGGAACTGAATCAGATAAGAACACTAAAACGCAAAGGTTACACACTCAAGAAGGCGCGTACGCTGGATGAGAAAGAAGAGCGACTCAAGCGACAACAACGGGATTTTTGCTAACCGGATACACACTGGAAAAAGACTTGCAGGCATCCCAATATCAACGGCTTGCATTAACCGGTCGAAAGCTAGGTGCTAATGGCCATAGGGTATTTTATCAGGGTATCGATATATCCTAGAGCAAACTGTTAGCCTTGGGAAATTTGTGTTATTTCCACCAGTTCAAATGGATATTGCGCCTTCAGAGATTCGTCACCACAACTGGCAATTACCTGAATTGCTGAAGATCTTCGTTGTAGAGTCACCAGAAAGTCACCCTCTTTATTTTGAAATTTACAATCAAAAACGACGTCCTGCCCCGTCTGATTAGTTTTGTCGATACTGACCAGTTCGGAACAAGAAGCCAAATCACCGGGTAAGTATATTTCAGCAGCCTGAGCGACTTTTTCAAGGTGGCTTCGACCTCGAGCTCGTTCGGCATCTAACTGCCCTGCTTCAATACGACCTACAAATTCCACCACCTCTCTATCATGCACGCGACCATATAATACTGCGTCTGGTAGCACCAACACATTTGGAGCAAAGCGATGTCCACCGAGATGTGTAACTTGCCAGGCTCGCTTGCCAACACTTTTGCGCAACTCAATATAGGTCTTTAGACCCTGTCTCGCACAACATATGTCACGCTTGCCGTTGGTACAGACAAAATAATTGGGTTCGGTTATGCGCTTGTCGCTATAGGCGGCAGGATCACGCACTAGCCCCCAGTCAAAGTCCAAAAGCTGCTCATACTCTTCAAACTGAAATAAAAAGGAGTGACGTCCACCATTAAGGTTCCCGCTCTCTGTACCGCGAGCTCTCACCTTTGCTGAATTGCCTGACATACTGGGTGGATCAGAGGGAATAGATACGATAAAACGAAACCCCGGGGAAGAAGGGCCCGATTGCCTGATAAATTGCTGGCGTGCACGCAGCCCCATTTGCTGGAATAGATCAGGTAGATCTTTCCACCAGTCCTGGACTTCCTGGTCAAGTTTGTTATCGAGATTAGCCTTAGCAGACCAGCTCGGGGTGTATTCCAACAGGAGCCACACATCCACTTGATCAGCCGTCCCAGACATGGACTCTGCCAATGCGGAGGACATTTCTGCACAAAAAGTCTGTTTATCAGTGCCTGGCATAATCAAATATTCTGCCCGCTCGCTCTAAAATACTTTGCTCCATACAATCACCGACTATTCGTATTAACCTGGGAATACCTGCCTGCACTATCATTTGTAGCATGCAGCCTTGCCTTGTATAGCTTACCAATGAATGCCTGCAATCATTGGTAAGCGGTAAACGCGAACACAGTGCAACTAGTATGAACGTGGCAAACCCAGTACATGCTCGCTGACATAATTCATGATCATTTCCTGAGATACCGGTGCCACGCGATTCATCCGCGCTTCACGCCAATATCTTTCCACATGATATTCCCGAGCATAACCAAATCCACCATGGGTTTGAATTGCTTGATCCGCTGCAGCGAAAGAAGCATCAGCAGCCAGCCATTTAGCCATGTTTGCGTACTCGCCACCTTTATTTCCTGGCAAAGCAGAATCCAACGCCCAGGCAGCCTTACGCGTCATTAGCTCTGCAGCATCAAGGCGGGTTTTTGCCTCAGCAAGTGGGAAAGCAACACCCTGATTCTGACCAATTGGACGCCCGAATATTACACGTTCGTTAGCATAATCCACAGCACGTCTTAATGCCGCCCGCCCTATACCGAGCGCTTCAGATGCTATCAGCGTACGCTCTGCATTCAGACCTGCTAACAGATACTTAAATCCCTGGCCCTCTTCACCCACTCGATCAGTCACTTTAACCGGCAGGTCATCATAGACGACTTCGCAAGTTGCGATTGCATTGCGCCCCAGTTTATCTATCGGAGAAATAGTGACTTCCGGTCTTTGAAGCTCAGCCAGTAATAGCGTCATACCATCTGTGCGTCTTTCACAATCTTTTTTAGGCGTAGTTCTCACCAATAACAAAACCCGCTCAGCAATCATCGCCTTGGTTGTCCAGACCTTCCGGCCCCGCACGATATACTGATCACCTTCTCTTCTTGCAAAGGTTGAAATCGATGTAGTGTCTGTCCCTGCGTCCGGCTCCGTCACTCCGAAAGCAATATGCAAATCACCCTTGGCCACCCGGGGCAGGTATTCCTGTTTCATGGCTTCGCCACCATGCACGACAACCGGATGCATACCAAATATGGAGAGATGCACGGCACTGGCACCATTCATACATGCTCCACTGGCCGCTACTTCTTCCAGTACAATTGAAGCCTCCATTATACCACGCCCACTACCACCATAGGCCTCCGGGATGGCAATACCTATCCAACCACCCTCCGCCATAGCGTCATAAAACTCCTGGGGAAAACGATGATTTACATCGCAATCAGCCCAGTACTCATCAGGGAACTCGGCACATAATTTACGAATTGACTCACGAATGAGCTGATGTTCTGGTGATTCATCAAAATCCATGCTTAGTATCTTCTTAACAGTGGGGTTGTTGGTAACGGGCTTATTCCAAAATGAGCCCTCTTTCTAGAGAAGTCCATCTTTCATAAGGGAGCCGCCGGCTAATTGCTATTCGAAAAGCAGGATAAATATATGATTGAATCGCGAGCAGGAAATCTAGTTCGCGATCTCGTCAAATTGAACGTCATCATTTTTGTCAAATTGACTTGCATCATAGGTTTGCTTAAACGAATCATACACAAATGCGAGTATAACTGCTTTTTCTTCAGATGCGCAGGTATCTTTGAGGAGATTAGCCAGAATGCTGGCCTCAACTTCTGCTTCAAAAATAGTTTGGTAGGGTCCCACCGAAATACCCTCTCTTGTATGAAAATACCATTTTCCATTAGAGCGGTGAACTCGCTTTCCGCGAAATCTCAATCTGGGTTGTTCTCCTGAACGGTTTTCCATCGACATCCTACCTTTAACTCTCCTTGGACGAGGGATATCTTTATCTATCCCCGTTGAAATTTCTGTACACCTAATGTGTTTATTGTAAGTAGATTGAAAACCAGCAACACAATACACAAACCCGCAGCCAAATTTAGGAAGGCATGCGCAAGAAGCCAAGCTAATTTGGAAAAATTACCAACCGGATTTTGCTTTCTAAGTGGGCTTGATGAACCAAAAATTCCACACGACAATGCAGCAACAAACGCACCTGGGCACAAGCACATGACATTCAATTAACAGCCTTGAAAACTTCTGCTGACAGAGCACTTTGATTATTATCGCTATCCATTGCAGCAATAGCAAAATAATAGTCTCCGGATGCCAGAAAAAGAGTCTTCAACGTTGTATCTGGATTATCTATCTCTACAACCTGGGTATAGTCCCCAGATTTAGAACCATAGAATATACGATAACTGGCTAAGTCTGTGAGAGGGCTGCCATCAGCATTTTGAGTAGGCCGTGCCCAACTCAAAGTCGCCTTTCTTACAGATATTGCGGTAATTGCCAAAGCACTACCGTTGGTGCCGGAGCAGGATAGAGTAAAGCTCATGTCGTCCGTAATTGATCCTATGCTCGCTGACCCCGTGACTTCCTTGACACCCGCCCAGCCTCCGCTGGCTTCACAATGATCCAGCCCTTCAGTACTCCAATTCAGGGAAATGCTACCGCCATTATCTACCCAGGCAGAACTGGCACTCAGGTTCACTTTGGGGCTTATCAGCTCTGGTTCGGGTGCAGGAGCGGGCTCTGTTGGTTCTGGATCCGGTTTGGGTTCTGGCTGAGGGCTATCTCCTGGCTGAGGGCTCTTATCTGGCTGAGGGCTCCCATCTGGCTGAGGGCTCTTATCTGGCTGAGGGCTCTTATCTGGCTGAGGGCTCTTATCTGGCTGAGGG
Organism: Pseudomonadales bacterium; assembly: GCA_019090385.1. Classification (GTDB taxonomy): domain Bacteria; phylum Pseudomonadota; class Gammaproteobacteria; order Pseudomonadales; family Azotimanducaceae; genus DC-out156. The sequence continues at coordinate 8,858 of JAHRWB010000149.1, forward strand.
CTCTCATCAGGCTGAGGGCTCTGCTCAGGCTCAGGCTGAGAATCAGGTGGGGTCGCACTCCGAATGCTCGTTGCCGGGCCTGTACCAACCGGCCGATATTGGATATTCGTACTTAAAACCAGCTTATCTACGACATAGCCATCTTCATTCATCCACATGTTTAAGGTGTGCATTCCAGGCTTGTCTACATTAATAGATACAATGGCATAGTCTACGTTTTCATTGGTCCATTCGGGTATCTGACTAATATTTTCAGTGGTTATAGCCTCCGCGGTGGAAACTGCCTGGCCATCTATACCAAAATGGACTGTATTACTGCCAGCATTACTTCCAATTCCCCTTACCCATAGATAATGCCTTCCGGACCTCAGGAAATTCACCCTAAAATCAAGCTGTGGACTACTGCCAACATAATTGGTGCTATACTGGGTACCCATGTTGGGTGAAGCTTTCATAGCATCTCCAGTCACCCCAGCGGGAGAAATGCTAATCCACTCGTGAACCCCGGGAGCCAATAAACGATCGTAATCTTCCGCTTCAATCGAAAGCAGTCCATTCGAACCGGAGGACTGTTGAATGGCAGATTTTTCTCCTTTGTCCGCTACTTTCGGGGTTACAGACACATAAATACTCTTGCTAATGCTGCCATTTGGGCCCCGGCAAGTAAGGGAATAAATACCACTCGTATTTAATGTATCTGTATTCCGAGAACCCACCAATGAAACGTCACCCCCCCAGGAGCCCGCAGCACTGCATGTACTGGCATTTTCAGCGCGCCAGGTAAGCGCCACTGAATCACCCGCGTTAACGAACTGTGCGGATGTATGCAGAGAAAGCGATATAACATCTGAGGTCGGCTCACCGCCAGGTTGGTCTTGAATGCCAACAATCACACTATGGGTCTTGCTACCACCGGGCCCATCACAACTTAAAAAATACTCTTTAGACTCAGTAAGCTTGCCGGTAGAAAAGGTTCCAGCTAATGCCTTTTCTCCGGACCAAGCGCCCGTAGCCTGACAATTCTCTGCATTAACACTTACCCAACTAAGCAAACTCTCACCCCCACTAACGACGGTTTCAGGGAAAGCAACAAAAGAAATACCCGGTGTTCGCAGTTTCTGTGCATCAGACGCCGCTTGGGCGAAAACTTCAAGCGCCTGAGAATCCAGCTGGGCAATATTATCAATAACTCCCGGAAGTGCGGTCTGAGTGCCCTCCCCAAAGAGTTCTCCCAGTGCAGGCCCCAGTCTGTCATTGGCCACATTGCCCAACATGCCAAGCACATCCTGCAATATCTCACTGTTATCTACCGCCATGGAAGAAACCAGTGCAATTCTAAGCTGCTCAATCCCAGCGTCGGAGATGGGCACATCCGCTATCATCGCAGGATGATCTTCACCGGGTAATATGCTTTGAATGGCAGCGTCCATTCGCGCCATTATGTCAATGCCGTCAACCATCAAGGAGCCCGCCATGGACTCAATAAGTACACTAGCCGAGGCTAAAGCAAACGCAGCTGAAACACGCACATCAACATCCGGGCCTGCTCCGTCAATAGATCCATCAGCCAGATCACAACCAAGCTGGACTAAAATCTCTTCCAGCTGTAGCTCAGAGGACGTACCTTGCAAGGCGGCTTGTGTTCTCCGAACGCCTTCCCCCAAGACTTCATTGGCAAGCACCATGTCAGCGATATTATCTTTATTAAGCTCGCTGGAAACGGGGTTGGCCACCCGCATCATGTCCAAACCCATGCCCAACTGATCATACATAGCCGCTGTTGCTGTATCTAGACTCTGGCTACCCACTGTTTCCCCACTGCATATAGCTGCACCCGCAATAATGGTGCTTAACAGAGATATATTCGCTATCCGCTGTTGTGGATCGGCAATGATGACAGACATTTGAAAATCGGAATTTCTAATTGTGACCAGATCGGTGCCTGAACTCGCTTTAAGGGTTACCGGATACTGGGCATGCAGAGGCACATCAATTTTAAAATCTGCGATGGAACTGCTCAATGTTGATGCGATCTCAGCACCATTTACATCAAATAACCGAATGCTCGCATCAACTATTGGGCCGTCCAGAACACTGCCTGTAAGCGTCGCTGTATTTGTCTCAACACTACTACTGGAATTTCCTCCACCGTTACAGGCAGTAATAAAAGGTATTAAAAAAACAAACAAATAACCTGCTGTCCAACGAAACGACCGTTCTTTACATCCCACTCTCACTCTCCAGCCTACAGGCAATAACTACATTCCGGCTTGACTTAGTTGCTGATCGCACTAATTTGTATGGAAAATGATTCTATTTGTAAGTACTTTTTGTTCCTGTGATTAAGTCGACAAAACATGTACAGACATGCCCATATGTGACAGATTTGGACCTTTTATTGACAAACCATGAAGCCGATCAAGGGCAGTAAATACACAATGTGATTTGCGTCTGACCACAACTGGGCTGCAGATCACCAAAAATTCACACGCTCTAGGGTGTAGCCATACTATTGGCCAATTTCAGCCTGCTTCTGAACACCAAATCAAACAATGAAAAAGAATGCCTGCTGGTGTTTAATACCCAAAACCAATTCGCAAGGCAGGAAGATTGATGAGTAAAGCGTTGGTACAGGCTGGAGTAATAATTATTGGCAATGAAATCTTGTCTGGGAGAACCCAGGATACCAACGTGATTCATCTCGCCGACAAATTGAATAACTGGGGAATAAAAATTGCTGAAACCCGGATTATTCCAGACATCGAAGAGGTCATCGTGGAAACGGTTCGTCATTTCAGTGCAACCTGGGATTATGTCTTTACAACCGGTGGCATAGGACCCACGCATGATGACATCACCGCCGCCTGCATTGCTAAAGCATTTAATAAAAACCTGGTAGAGCACCCCGAGATCGTAGCACTCATTCAATCAAGACCCGTTGAACCGGAAGTAATGAAATCACGATTGCTTATGGCCCGAGTTCCGGAAGGTGCAGGCTTAATCGAAAATCCGTCAGGTGGACCCCAGGGATTTTTCATAGAGAATGTTTACGTCATGGCCGGCATACCCCGAGTGATGCAGGCGATGTTGAGTACCCTTGAAAATCAGCTGGAAGGCGGACTAAAAGTCCTGTCTCGATCCGTAACGGGATATTTGGGAGAAAGTGAAATTGCTACCGACCTTGGCGCGTTACAAGTAAAGCACCCAGAAGTAGATATCGGAAGCTACCCTTTCTCCAGAGACGGAAACTACGGAACGACCCTGGTTATTCGCGGTACAGATGCCGCCATCCTGGATCATCTACTCAAGGTCATCTGTGAACTAATCCAAATTGCAGGCGCTAGCCCCGAAGATATTCAACATGGGTAACTATTTACTTTCAAAAATCTGCATGGGATTGGCAATTATATTATCCAGCCTATCGCTGTGTGCTTTGAGCGACCATGAAGCCATGCAGAAATTTGACGCACTAGATGCGCCAAATAAAGCCATTGCCAGTGCTATTTCCACTACGGACACAAGCACTGGCACAGAGGTTGTGTCGTCGACTGTGCACTCTCAGGCTTCATTGGCTATCTCCGCCCTAAAGGCAATGCATAGCTGCGAGGAACAACGTCGAGCATTACATCTGACGCACGCTTGTGAAATTCGTGCCATCAATGATACGCACATCCAAACTGGCAAAAATATTCTGGCCCAGGTGCCAAAGGGCAAACATCCCATATTTCTGTGGCGCCTGGAATCCAGCACAAGCAAAGTCTATCTCGCCGGGTCGATACATGTGCTAAAACAAACCCTACTTCCCTTGCCCCGGCAATACACGTCAGCTTTCGAAATTTCAAACCATATAGTGATCGAAGCGGATACAGAAAGTACAACTCCTCAGGCAATGCAAAAACTGGCAAAAAAATACTTACTGCTTCCGGACCGACAAAAACTTCAGGATGTACTATCAGAAGCCCAATTCGCGATACTTATAGACTTTCTCAATACGCAGAATATTTCGCTCGAGAGCGTTGAAAAACTTAAACCAGCTGTGTTGGGAATCCAACTGGCAGTCGATCGTCTAACGGCAATGGGCTATCTCCCGGATTACGGTGTAGAAAAGATTTTTACCTCCCAAATAGGCAATAGAAAACTCCTGTATATGGAAACACTGGAACAGCAGCTTAAAGTAATATCAAGTCCACCTATGACTTTGCAAAAAGAACTTCTCATAGATACGCTGCAACAAATGCCGGAGATCAGTCAAACCATGGCGGATTTAGTCACCGCATGGCTGAGTGGGGATCAGACCAGATTCGACGATATTACCCAAAGTATGGCCATTGATTCTCCCGAATATATAAAATTTACTAAACAGCTTCTAGATGAGCGCAACGTCGGAATGACAAACAAGATAGATAACTACCTGAAATCTGAAGGTACATATTTTGTGATGGTAGGTTCTGCCCATCTGATTGGGGAGCAAAGTATTTTGGCCTTATTAGGCCAACGCGGATATACAGCGACTCAACTCCACTCGACTGATTCAATCTAGTTCCGCGTAAATTTAACCTATCTTATTGTGACCCGTCCGCTAAAAAAGTTTCGTCCTGTTTCAAAACTATTGGTGTCTCCCCATATACAGACCATCCTGGGCAGCTCCGGTTTGCGTCTTCGCAAAATAAACGCGTCCGCCACCGCACTAAGAAAACATACGCGACGCGAAATTATCTATTGCCAGGACGACGTAAAATTAGAGGCGTGGATAACTCTCCAGCCTGATGGGAAGAACCAAAAGTCTCCGCTAATTATTATTTTCCACGGCTGGTTAGGTAGCGCAGAGTCCAGCGATGTTATCGATGCAGCACAGTGTTTTTTCGCAGCTGGATATTCTGTTGCCCGACTCAATCTACGCGACCACGGTGATACTCATCATCTAAATAAACAAGTTTTTCATTCTGCCCGACTACAGGAAACTGTCGACGCGACCTCAAGGCTGATGAATTTAACCGGCACCCAGAACACTACCTTGCTCGGGTTTTCCCTGGGTGGAAATTTTGCGCTACGCATTAGTGCCTCGTTAGGATTACACCCACATCTAAATAACACCATAGCAGTGTGCCCCTTGATAGATCCTGGCCCCGCTATGCAATCAATTGATGAGGGTTGGTTTATTTATCAACGGCACTTTGTCAATAAATGGCGCCAATCCATGTTGGATAAGCAACGGGCCTTCCCGCATTACAATTTTTCTGAAGAGCTCAAGCTGAAATCAGTGTCATCACTAACGGACATATTTGTCAGACGCTCCACACCCTACGAAAATTCAGAGGACTACTTCAGCGCTTACTCTATATCGGCCAACCGTTTGAAAGGAATAACTACGCCTGCCCATATCATTGCGGCCAAAGATGACCCGGTAATTCCGCACGCCAGCTTTACCCAGTTGATAGAGGACGAAAAAAGAAACCCAAACCTGCATCTACACATGCAGAATAATGGCGGGCATTGTGGCTTTATCGCAGATTGGAAGCTAAATTCATGGCTGAATTCAGCAGTACTCGAATTGCTTGAACATAAGCCATAACATTCTCCCCCTCAGGGCTGTTTACAAAAGAGGCTCAAGGCTGTTTACAAAAAACGCTCAAGGCTGTTTACAAAAAACGCTCAGGGCTGTTTACTCAACTTTAAGACTGCGTATCATCTAATCGTGTTAGACTCCCTACCCAATCATTAGACGGAGTAAGACATGATTAGCTCTCCCTTTTCAAAAACCGTTGCGCTTTTGATATGTGCATGCACATTCCCTGCGTGGTCTTCGCCCGTCATCTGTACTCAGCTTGAGTTATCCCGAAGCGTCGAAGTAATATATGCTGACCCTGACTTGGCACTGCCCTGCGAGGTGCTTTACGACAAAAGAGATGAGGGCTCACAAAGTATTTTGTGGCGGGCAGAGAATACTCCCGGCTTCTGTGAAGAAAAAGCCGACCAATTGGTGCGGACTCTTCATGACTCAGGCTGGGCTTGCAGTAGCCGTGAAGAGTCGGAAGCAAATGCAGCCAGCGCCCAGGAAGATACCACTGCGATAGTCACCGAGACAGCCAACTGAGCGAGACCCCAGATATTCAGCAAGCGTTCATAGTGCTATTTGTATCATACCGTTCATAATCCACACAAAACAGATGGACTGCATAAGAGGCGCTATACATGCCAAAAAAGCCACATGAAATATTTATTGCACTCACTTCCTGTCTGGTCATTACGCTGGCAACAGCTATATCCCACGCGTTAACACTGAAGGAATATTTAGATACCGGAACAAATATCGACCGGATTCATTCTGCCCACTCATTAAACACATTCAGTTCGCTGGACCGACAATACCTATTACTTACTGAAGGCTCTAAACGAATTTATTTGCTTAACCTGGGGAAGTCCTGCTATTCACTGGATTGGGCTGATAAGATCAATATTTCACAAAGTAATGATACAATACACGCGGGTTTTGACTACGTCAGTATTAATGGTGCCCGCTGTGAAATTGACGCTATTCGAACAATCAGCAACAACGAATTCAAATCCATTCGGTGGTCTCCAAAAGTCTAGTTAGCATTTAATAGACAAGAGCGATTAGGAAAACCCTAGTGGACGTTACTAGGTGGGCAAGAAGTGAACCGGGTAGTTAATCCGTGTTTCTGCAACATCACGCTTACCAAAATTAAACATTCGAATACGGTTTACTATCTTTGCCACAAGTTGCGTGTCGGTTAGTTCCGAAGACTGCACACTACAATCTACCACAGTACCATCTGCATCAATTACCAGTTCCAGCACGACCTGGCCCTGTAAGCCCGGATCTCTGCGCAAGGCACGGTTATAGATCGCAAAAATCGCTCCCTTGTTTGCATCAAAAACACGACGTACATCCTCTATACTCCGAGCTCTATGATCAATCTGCTGCTGTGCCCGCGTTCCACCCGCGCCCTGACTACCTTCTACTGCTTCGACCTTTGTTGTTTCACGTCCTGACAGAGCCACTCCACCTGTATCCCGAGACAGCGCTGCAACATTAACCCCACTACTTCGAGTGGCCTGCTTTGACGTAATCAGCGAACGATCCAATGTAGCCGCTTCACCAGATCCACGCTGAATTGCAGCAGTGTCCTGTAATTTTGACATATCAACAGCCTCGCGCATGTCTGCAAAGGCATCCTGAAAGGCCAGCAACCCAGATACCTTCGCTTTCTCTCGTGCGTCTGCAGCAGTAGGCTGCTTTTCCACTGGTTTTGGCAAAGGTTCTTTTTTCACGATTGGCTCAGGCTTTTTTTCAACCGGCTTTTCCACTACGGGCTCTGGCGGAGGCGGAGGTGGCGGAATTACTATCTCTGGTTTTTCCAATACCAGATGAGCAAGCTGAGGTGGTAATTTCTCGAGCTCTTCACGTTTTACCTCGGGTAAAGTAATCAAGGGTATAATCAATCCCACGACCAATACCAAACTAAGGAATACCGTTAGAATAGAGCGAAACCTTTTCCGCTCAACTGCGGAGCGTGCCCATGGCAAATCAAAATCAGATGCTCTTATTACTGCGCTCATGACGTAGCATCCTGATCAGCATTATCGTCACTTTCTTCTAACTTGTTGACGGCCAATGAAATATGCGCAAAATTCGCAGACTGACAGGTAAGCATAATTTTTTTCAACAACCAATAGGGTATTTCTCTATCCCCCATAATAGTTACGTTATAACCACCCTCTGGCATTTCCGCCTTGCGATTAGCCTGGTGCACCAGCTCCTTTTCCAAGCCACCAATAATCCGTATTTTCTCAGAACGCAGGGTCGCCACTTCCGCTACAGATCGGCCCATAACGATAACATTCTGGTCATCAACCGAGATAACTAGCTGATTCGCGGGCAGATGCTCAGAGTTGCTGTCAGGTAATTTTATTTCACTACTGGATTCCAAAACTTCAACATCGGATGAATTGACCATCAGAAAAAATACCAGAATGGTAAATATGTCCATCAGTGATACCAGATTTAGCGTAGCCGTCTTTTTGTTCGCATTCTGGCATTTTCTGCGCTTAGTTAACCCGATCGAGCTCATTTTTCTTCCCTGTGTCCCTGTTCCATTATTAGTCGATCATGCTATGAGGCAACGGGTGCCTTTTTGGCCGACCGGGGAGAGTCTCCCAGCGATATAACTGGAAACAATTCTGCGTTTACAACATCCAGTGCCTGATAGGTTCGATAAGAGCGGACTTTATCCATCACAGAAACCAATGTTTGATAATCCGTATCATTTCCCAGCAATATTGTTATATCCCGCTTTTCAGGTGTTCTTCGCTTAAGCTCCTGCATCACCAAAGAAAGCCCCTGATAGTCATACTCGTTGTCGATCTTGGGCAGTTCCTTAATCTTACCACCGCGACCATCTGCCACGCGAAATGAGTTTTCGTTCACCACTACCTCTAGATGCACTACTTTTGGATCAACTGGACCGGCACTTTCACCGGAAGGAAAATCCAACTCAATAATCGTTGTATGGGTGAACACCATCGACAGCAGTAATACAGGAACCAATACAATCATTAGATTCATAAAAGGTGTCACATCCAGATCGGAATCTTCGACATGACGTTTGTGCTTCCTTAATCGTCGCATAGCCATCTGAGCTTATCCTTCAGATTTTTCTTCAAGTAAGTTCAGAAACTTTACCACTGTAATTTCCAGGCTCTCCACGATCGAGCTGGTTTTGCTGACTAAAAGAGAGTGGACGAGCAATAGTGGAATGGCCACCATGAGGCCAAAAGCTGTGGTATTCATCGCAATAGAAATACTTTGAGAAAGCAAACTGGCTTTTTCAGCAGGATCAGCATTTGCTACCGCTGTAAAGGCTGCAATCAATCCAATAATTGTTCCCAGTAATCCCAGTAATGTAGCAATATTGGCAAATGTTGCCAGATAGGGCGTGCGCCTTTCTATTTTAGGAAGCGCTTCAAGCAAGCCTTCTTCCATGGCCGACTCGATATCTTGGCGCCTGCGACTTGAACGCATACGATTTAGCCCGTCAGCAACTATTCTTGCTATAGGAGAAGATGATTGGCGAGTGATTTCCGCCAATTCCCTGAGTTTCTTGGCCTTTAGCAAAGGCAGAATTTTTTCATAGTCAGTTTTATTACAATGCGTTTCTCGAACCAGGAATAAAAAACGTTCGAGAGCGACCGCAAAACCAATGCCCATAACTACCGCAATGGGATACATGAAGGGCCCGCCTTCCTGAAAAAACCCGACAAATGTAGTGTAAAAATCCATGATTACTTCTCCGTGCTTGCTGTCTGTAGTAGTTGATAGTATTTCAATTCACGCCGATAGGCCGGTGGGTACAATCGACGAAAAACCTGTAATTCTGATAACTCCGGTTCCAGCGTTATTTCAGGAAACCCGGTAGGTTGCTGCCAAGGAACGAGATAAAGTACCTTTGGCAGTTCCTGATTACCTGAAACCACTGTTTCCTGCATTCTAATCACATCCCCTGATATCCCGGCTTGCCTTCGCTGCGCCACCTTAACCTTGGTTGGAGCAAGAGCCTCAGCGGAAGTACTATTAAGAGCCTCAGCGGAAGTACTATTAAGAGCCTCAGCGGAAGTACTATTAAGAGCCTCAGCGGGAGTATTACTAAGAGCCTCAGCCGGGGTGTTATTAAGAGCCTCAGCCGGGGTGTTAATATCAGTTAAAGCTGAATTCTCAGCGGAAGCAGGAGGCAATACCGGCGCCACCGCAACAAGGTCACTCTCATGGATGACACTGTCTGTCGCAGCATTAACTTGTTCAGTCCCAAAACCAATGCCACACAAAATAAACAGGCAAAGTGTGATGCAAACTGATCGGGGCAAAAATCCTGTATGAACTTGTTCTTCCATTATCTGACCAGTTTATTGAGCACTAGCGGCAACCATTGACACCTGACGCCTTTCCAAATCTGCTACCCATCCGGCTATTCGCCTGTCCGGGGCATCCAATAGTGACTGATAAGCGAGATACTCTCTGAGAGCCGCCGCATATTTACCCATATACATCTCATATAATATTCCCAGGTTGAGATGCGCTTCGCGAAATTCCGGTACATGCTCAATGCAGGTAAGGTATCGTGCTTCCGCAGCTTGAAATTTACCTGCCTCACGGGCGCGAATTCCCAAGTGATTTAGCGCCACACAATTTGTTGGATTGTTGACCAGAGCTTGCTCAAATGCCTGAATAGATTTTTCAGTTTCACCCAGATGACCGTATGCGATACCTAGATTAGTCCATGGGCTGGACAAGTTAGGCTTATCGCCGGTAAGTGCCAACAAAAGCATTACAGCATCTTTAAAGCGCCCCTCGGACATTGCCTTGGTAGAACGTTCAAACAATTTCTTTTCCGTACTTCCAAAATTTCTATCTTTGTCGAAAACAGCCACTGCATGATCCAATACCGCTCCATCTGTTTGAGCAGAAGTAACATCAGGGCCTTTTTGTGTTCTACCTTCACCAGAACCAAGGCTCACCTCCTGCTTTGTGCGACCCCCGGAATGGCTTGTTTCCCCCGGGGAAACACCAGCAGTACCTGGTCCATTTGATTGACAAGCACTGAGCAAAAGCAAGACTGAAATCAAGGTAAATATGACTTTCGTGATTTTTTTAGAATAATACATCAACATACTCCACCTTCTGCTCAAGTTTCGCGAACCGCCCTGGCATCAATTTGCTCAGGCTCCTAAAACTTTCCTTAACCCACTCGTCATAAGTACCTTCCCAACTTCTTCGCTGATTCAGCTCATGCAACGAAATAGCCTGATCCTCAAAGGGATAAGCCTGCTCTTCCAGTAGAATTTCATACTGTTCCAATTCGAGCGTCGACAAACCACTGGGTCTCTCTGAGTCCATCAAAGCACTACCTAAAATGGTATAAAGCTCAGCAATTTCATAGGTTGCCGCGGTCGAGTATCCCTCCACCTGATAACCCGCTAATTTCTCAAAGGCTGCGACAGTTTTTACTAGCGATTTTTGCTTACGTTTCAGATATTTTTTCAACGGCTGTTTAATTTCAATCCGGACAAACTCTTCACGCGCATCAATAGCAAATACATACTGTGCCTCAGCGGCCAGTGTTGTTGCCCTGCTCAGTAGTGCCGCATCATCTGCAGCACCTAAGCTTGCCTGCAGTTGTATTTTTTTATTCAACCAAAATCTGCGCTTGTCTGGCTCACCAGCAAGTTGATACAGTTGGTCAATCTGATGCATGGCTTCAAGACGCAGTGCTTTGGGCTGCATGTATTTATGTGCGTAATCCTTGAAATGCTGTATCGCTGAAACACGATCCTCAGTCAGCAAGAACAGTTCGCCAGCCCGATACTTTGATGTTCGCCGAACTTCAGGGTCCGGGTCACTTTGTGCCAAGAGCAAAAACTCATTGGCGGCATCTGTCCACCTTTCAGATTTTTCGAATAAGCTAGCAAGACGCTTGGGTATATCTTTAGATAGTTCATGTCTCGGATACAAATCCCTGAATCGCTCTAACTGTCCAGATGCCAGGTCCCAGGCACCCTGTTTTTCGTAGACCAATATCGCGTCATGTAATCCCTTGATTGCCAAATCGGTACCGGGATGCTCATCATGAATTCTCAAATAATGGTGCACCGCTATTTCCAGATTTCCTTCTTGTTCCGCCGCTTCACCCTGTTTGTAAATGGAAGCAAGGATACGCTCATCAACGTCAACGTCTGTTTCGCTTCTCAGCGTTCTATAAGATTCCTCTGCCCGGAAAAAGTCACCCATTTCAAAATATCCATGCCCCAAAATTAGCAAGGCATTGGAGCGCAAACTGGCATCGAGTTCACTGGTCAACAACAAGTGACTCGCCAATTTGATTGCCTCTGGATACTGCGCAAGCGAAAATAAAGTGTCCGCAGCATCGGCTTGCACACTGCTGGCACGCACGTCATTTGGGAACATCATGGCAAATTCAATTTGTGCATCAATTTTGACGCGTTGCCAATCCATACCGGAATCTTGCTGCACGCCTGCACTGAGAATTTGTTCCAGGGCAACTACGGCGGCATAACCCGCCTCTGCCGCATTGTCGTTATCTGGAAACTCACGCACTACACGCTGATATGCCACCACCGCCTGCATGGGACGCTCAGCATCGGTATATGCCTCCGCTGACAGGAATAAATAATTTGCCAGCTCGCTATGCTCGGGAAAAGTTTCAATAAATTGTTCATACCAATCAGCTGCCTTGAGGAAAGCTGCGGCATCTTGGCTTTCCTGAGCACTTGCATGTTCGACTTGTGCAAGTTCAGACAAATAGCTCTCTAGTGCTTTGCTATATGAGCCAACAATAGTGTGTCCATGAATTCCCCAGAATTCACTTCTTATTCCGTATCGCGCTACAAATTCTTTTTTCTTGGGCAATACTTCAGAAGGGAAGTCAGCATCTATCAAGGTTTCTATCATAAATTGATGGATTTGTGGCGATCGCGCATCCAAAGCATTGTGGTCGATAAAAGTCTGAAGGGTGGCTACGCTATCCAGAAACCGTTCTTTGTCTCGGTAATCCTTAGCCAGCTGGCGGTAAACAAGATATTGCCATTCTGGTTTGCCTCGCTCGCTCATATGATAAGCGAGGGTCTCTGCCCCATCCAAATAGGAAAGCGTATGCACAACCACACGCATGGTGTCTTTTAGTAATTCTCCATCGGGCGGGGTTTGAGCTTCGGAATCTTTAGAACCTCCGGGACCGTTGTAACCTGTGGGATCTTCGGAACCTTTGGAACCCAATATTTGTTCAAGCAAAGCGAAAAAACTGGCCAATGCATCGTCCAGTTCAGACACTTTAAATTGTGACCAACCCAGCATATAAAGAGAGTTTCTTGCAAAACGAGACTGCTCGCCATATTCCATGACATATTTGTAATCAACTGCAGCCTGTCGGTACTCGGCTCGAGAAAAAAGCATTTCTGCTCGCCGAAAATGTGCTTCGACACTATATATGCTATCTGGGTATTCATTGATCAACCGATCTATATATTGGCGCGCTTCACCACTTTGCCCAGTCAAGTCATAAGCTCTAGCCAACTGATACAGTACTCTATCCAGTTGCTCTGCTGAGCTTGTATCCAGGAGAGACTCATACAAATTTATAGCTGAACTGTATGGGTCTGTTAGGCCCGAGATATCATTATCTTCGCCAATCTCCATTTCCAGATCGGCCAGGCGCTTTCCAACAGACTGGTTTTCACCTGGATCCGGAATATTCCCGTAAACACTTTGATACGCACGAATGACATCTGCTCGCGTTGGCGCTGGCTGCGGCATTTCATCAAATGTTACCTGGGGTAATGCTTCTATAATTTCTGCAAGAATAGGACCTTTCTCAGGCTTATATTCGCCATCGGAGCCAAACCAGCTGCATCCAGCCATTGAAAAAGCAATACCGTAAAATAAAACCAGGTATAACTGGCGTGTACAAACATGTGTCAGTTTTACCATGAATTCTGTAACTCCGACTGATCTATCTGTCCTTCATCATTGATCGCTAATTGATCAGTAGTACGCGCGATAGCGATGCGTGCGATTAGCAGGTATTTTTCTACCTGGCGAATTTCACGCTGCATTCCTTCGCGGATTTCCTTTGCCAACAGGGTCTGACGATCTGCTAGTGCGTCGTTTACGGATTCTCCGATCAGCTGGGCGCGCGTTTCAAAAATATGAAAGTCGATCGCTACACCATTGTCGAATACTTCTTCGGCCTTATTTACTCTTTCCAAAGATTCCTCAATTTCGCTCAGCACAACCGAGGTTTCTTCCAGCTGCTTACCAATGCTTCGCAGCCGAGTTGATTTATTGTCAACCAAATCAAAAAATAGCAGTCCCCGAAGTCGCTCGACACGACTCACCAGGTTTGCGCGTTTGCGTTCATTTTTTTCCAAACTTGCAGCATCTTGCATTGCGCTTAACTGACGACTCATCTCTGACTGCTCTTCATTGGAAATAGCCATCATCCATTTATTGCTGAATTCAGAAGGGGCAGTTTTTAGATATTCTAACGAAGAACTTAGCGTTGAAATACGTTCTATCTGGCGATCACGTTTTACAAACATTCCTTGTGTATTCAATATCATACGCGCAGCACCGGCACGACGTTTCTGCTCCTTTGAAACCGCGTTCAAAGACTCAAGAGTAACCGGCATATGCGTTAGAAATTGAGCCATTTCCTTTAGCGTTAACCAATCAGCCAATAGGCCATGCACCGATTCAGTACTCAGCCATTGCAGCCAATCAGCATGTCCAATTTCCTGGCGCCACATCAGCATTGCTTCTGTCAAAGTCTCATCACTCTGCTCTGGGTTGGCAAAGGCCGATAAAAACTCTCCTACCCAGGTGGCATCCTCCGCCTGTTGGCTGATGGTTTGCAACGTACTCAGTCTGCCGGTGAACATTTGCTCAGCCTGTTGGTAGGCCGCCAAGACAGTACCGGAATTAGTACCGCTATCGTCATACATCTGCTCAAGGCTCATAGGTAAGCCCAATCGCGCACTTGCCGTAATAGCAGTCCAATGTTCCTGATTATTTAACGATTGCCAGATACGTGAAGCCGTATCATGATCCGCATCCTGCATTGCCATACTGGCATAGGTGGCAAGCGCCAGGTTTCGATAACGACCAGTGCCCGGCAAAGATCGTAAAATCAACTCTGCACTCGCGCTGCCTGTAGACCCATTTGCAATAGCGCTTTCAAAGTCATCTCCCAGCCCTTTGTCCTCGCTGCCGAATGGCCACATTTTTGATACTGACCACCAGCGCTTTCTCTTATCGGCTCGTATTTTTACAGCTGGCGGCAAATCGATTTCGTTATCTGCCAAAAATTCGTCTTCCAGAGCATTCTCATTTTGCATAGGCTGACTGTCAATGGCTTCAAATCGTAATTGCGCTAGGGCCAATCTGGCTCTCTGTACAATATCCTGCGCATCAGCACTGAATACTGGCATTTGGGATAATTCTACAAATATAGCAAAGGATTTTTCAAAATTATTTTTTTCAATGCCGTCGAATTGCTGGTTACTTATTCCACTATGCCGCAATGCAACGCCTAAATTAAATAGACCGTATGCTCGCAGGGAGTTTTTTTCAGAAATCGAATCAAGAATCGACCTGGCCTGTTCAAAATCTCCCTCGTGAATAGCAATCTCTGATCGCATAAACTCTACTTCGGGGTGTACCAACTGACGACCTAACCAAGTCTTATCCAGGCGAATTAAATCAACCTGCAACTTCAGGTTTTCCCAATCCTCGCGCCGAAAATACTCACGCGCCAGATGAAAAGCCAAACGCTGTTTATCAAGCGCTGATAGTTCAGTGTTTTCCAGAGCAGAAAATGTATCCAGGGAATACGCATACATACCATTAGCAAAAGCAAAGCTGCCCTTGGCTATCTCAAAACGTACCGGGTTGTCACCCATTCTGGCCTGTTTCTCTGCAACAAGCCCCTGGATCATTGCATCCTCGTATTGCTCCTGATAGTAATCATAAAGCAAAGTACCATAATACAATTCATCAAGTGGAGTGACTGGCTGTGTGGTGAGCACACAGCTTAGTACCAGGTTACACAAAAATGAGCTCATTTTAGTGCACCTGTTAGGAAGAAACGCTTACGACAAATTCCGGTTGGTATTTCGCCGTTGAGTCAGAAATTTTAAGTTCCACAAATGCCGGTTCAAATGTTTTTTCAAACTCGGTAGTTGCCGCTCGCTTGTACTCACGCCCATTGGGGCCTTCTCCAACAAAAATAGCAGTGATTCTGTTGGAACCCTGTTTGACATTACCTATAAACAGTCGTTGAACTCCACCACGATACAGTGCATTAATTTGGCGCTCAGTATACAAATAGTGACTTAACTCCTTTCCATTTATTTTTAGCGTTACCGAATCGAGTTTAAAAAACTCGCCAACATCCATGGAAAGAAATACCGACACCTGCGTACTGGCTGGGTAAAGAAGATCTTCCTCCAACACAATCAGATCACGTTTCAGTTCTATCAGTGACTGCTTGATATCTTCCATTTGCTTATCAAGCCCCTGCTCCGAAGCAAGCGGGAGGGTAATAAATGTAATTAGAAAACTTGCTATGATTATCCGTATCATGATTCGATCATTCCTTGATCAGTTGCTTCACTACCTTCAAGTAATGTGACTCATCGCCCGGCTGGTAACCCCGATGGATATAACGAATCACGCCATCCCTGTCTATGAGAACACTACTGGGCATTGCTTCCAGATTATATTGCTCCGAAACTTTCTGATCGGTATCAATTAATACCGGAAAGCTAACGCCTGTTTCTTTTGCCAAAGCTTGCGCAGGCGCTTTTTCACCTTCCACATTGACCGCAACAACGGAAAAGCCAGCATCTTCATAGCGCTGATGAATTCGGTCTAACAGGGGCATTTCCTGTCGGCAAGGACCACACCAACTTGCCCAGAAGTTTAGCAATACGACCTGGCCCCGAAATTCCTGCAGTCGGAGATTTTTACCTTCCAGATTTTTTAGAGTAAAGTCCGGCGCAGTATCCTGCACGCCTGCGGCATTGCTGGCCAGGGAAAAAAACACCAATGCCGCCGCAAATACCAATTTAATTGAATTGTCCACTTGTACCTTAATCACAATACCTACTCCGCACTTCCGCACTCACTACCCGTTTATAAATCCCAAGCATATCGATGTCACCGTCGAACTAACCTGATGAAACAGTCTTCTGTTTCATCGCTGCTATCCTTTTCAGCTGGCTGTCCGTACTACCGGCGGCGATCAATATTTTGCTCCTTGCGGCGCACAAATTACCATCCGTGGTAATCCTATTGATGTAATCGAAATCCATTCCAACACATCAAATTCGTTGCTAATAGCTATACAGAGTTTCAATCGAAACCGAAGTCCTCCGACTACTCGCAGCTTCAGCATCCAGTGAATGCTTCCGTAGCGACAGCGAACTTCGGCCTCTAAACTTTATTTCCGCCATCGCTCAGGTAGCTACATTAGTCGAGTAGCAGGCTCGGTTATGGGGTCCATGTCACAATCTGTTCAGTCAAGAACGAGCTGAGAAGGGTTTTGAGAAGAGAATCAATGCGCAAGTTGTAACAGATCGTCAGAGAAATGTAATTTTCCGTCATTGTTTATAATAATTGCATCGATGCCGGGCAGACGATTGATCAAGTCCAAGCCTTTTTCCAGGCCCATTACAAACACGCTGGTGGACAAAGCATCGGTAAAAGTGGCCTCGTTACCTATAATTGTCACACTACGAGACGCACTGGAGCTGCGTCCGGTTTCTGGATTTATTATGTGGTGATAACGCACGCCATCTTCAATAAAAAAACGTTCATAGTCACCTGAAGTGGATAGCGCTGTATTCTCAAGCGGCAAAACCGCTACCATTGCATCAGGATTGCGTGGATCTTTAATTCCTACAGACCAGGGTTTACCTCGATGATCTCCAATAATCCGGCTATCACCACCGGCAGACACCATGGCTTGATCAATACCCAATGCCATAAGTATCTCTATACAACGATCTACCGCATACCCTTTGGCTATTCCACCTAGATCAATAGAAACTGCCTGGAGTGCAAAACTGATGGCGCTGTTCTCTGGATCAAAAATCACGTGCCGATAATCAATGGCCATTACCGCTTCAGACAACTGCTTGTCCTGGGGTCTGCCAGCGTTGCGATAATCGTAAAAACGCCCGGCCGAGGCATAGGTAATATCAAACGCCCCTTCAGTCATTAGGGATATCCGCTGGCTTTTCTGCAGCAAACGAAACATTTCTTCCGATACGACGAACGGGTGCTCAAAGGCATTGTTATTCAAACGTGAGAGTTCGCTTTCCGCTTTATAAGGGCTCATTAAGGCATCGACTCGGTGCATTTCAGCCATCACCGCATCCAGCGCCGCTTCACCTTGCGCCGCTTCCTCATGCCATATTTCAGCATGCACCCGCGTGCCCATTATCGCCTCGCTGCGCTGGTACCATTCCGCCGCCGCTGGACCGGTATAAACTAAGCAAATAAACAGAGTAACCCTGAGAAATTGTCGAATCATGATTACAACTTGTTTTTCCGCCATGTTAAAGATCCAGCATGATAACATCCAATGCACAGAAAACAGTTTAGTGGAACATATCGACAAATTAGCCTATGTTAAATAAAACGGAAATCAGTTGCGATTTTACTAGCGCCATTGGCAATACCCCCCTGGTACGACTCAATACTCTGAGTGAGAAAACCGGTTGTGAGATACTCGGAAAGGCAGAGTTTCTCAACCCTGGTGGCTCGGTCAAGGATCGCGCTGCCCTGGGCATGATTAACGCTGCAGAAGCCAACGGCAGCCTTCTGCCAAATGGTATTATCGTAGAAGGTACTGCGGGTAATACCGGTATTGGCCTGGTACATATTTGCAATGCCAGGTCCTATGAATGTGTAATTTTCATGCCGGATAA
>JAHRWB010000150.1 GCA_019090385.1 Pseudomonadales bacterium
AGCTATCTCAATCAGAGCTATCTCAATCAGAGCCATCCCGTCCAGTGTTATTCCAATAGTGTGTTGCAATCTGCCTAGTTTGAGCTATAGCTGCCGCACGATGTTGATAACAGCCCTGAGCGTTATGAATGAACAAGTCCTGAGCGTTATGAATGAACAAGCCCTGAGCTCTGTATATGATTAATCCTGAATCTGCAGCACGAACGCCGAGTATACTCGATATGACCGTTGCGTTAGCGGGCACTACTATGTTGCTAGGCCTGTCTGTGTATCTATTTGGCAGTGATGCAGCATCGGGCGCGAGTCAGGTTGCATTGGTTTTTGGTGCAGTTCTGAGTGTATTAATAGCTATAAAAAATGGTTCCAGCTGGCGGGTGATAGAGCAGAGTATTACTAGAGGGATTTCGTTGGCCTTGCCTGCGATACTGATTTTATTCAGTGTGGGCAGTCTGATTGGCGCATGGATATTGTCAGGAACCGTTCCGACAATGATCTACTATGGCTTGATGCTACTCGATCCAGGCGTATTTTATCCCGCAAGCTGTTTAATTTGCGCAATTACTGCTGTGAGTATAGGTAGTTCCTGGACAGTGGCTGGAACATTGGGAATCGGGTTTGTAGCGGTGGCAGGAACCTTGGGCTTGTCTGTGGAGATTACCGCGGGTGCCATCATTTCTGGTGCGTATTTCGGGGATAAAATGTCGCCACTCTCTGATAGTACTAATTTGGCGCCAGCCGTAACCGGTACAGATTTGTTTACCCATATTCGCCATATGGCATGGACGACCGCGCCAAGTATGACGCTTGCAGTTGTCATTTTTGCAGTAGTGGGATGGCTTAATCCTGCCACTGTCGGTGAGGCCAATCTGGAAGAGAGTATGGCCCTACTTCGTACTGCCTTTGATATAAATCTGTTTTTATTATCGCCGGTAGTTCTGGTGGTTTTTCTGTCTGTCAAAAAAGTGCCTGCCATCGCTGCGATCTTAAGTGGTGCATTCTTGGGGATTTTGTTGGCCATCGTATATCAGCCGGAAATAGTACAGAAGCTAGCCGGCGCTGAAACGATGAATGGCTTGACCTTGGCTAAGGGCGTATGGATCGCGTTGTTTGACGGATATGTCTCAACAACCGGGGATGTCAGCATGGACAATTTGCTTTCTCGCGGGGGCATGAGTTCCATGCTGAATACGGTATGGTTAATTATTGTGGCTATGGCATTTGGTGCTACCCTGGAAAAGGCCGGCATTCTAAAGTGTCTGGCGGACGGGCTGTTGTCGGTGGGGAACTCCACAGGTGCGCTGATTGCAAGTACCGCGGCCACCTGCGTGGGCATGAACATATTTGCTGGCGACCAGTATATTGCCATTGTGTTGCCGGGGCGTATGTTTAAGGCAGAATTTGAAGACCGAGGACTGGATGCTAAAAATTTATCTCGTGTATTAGAAGATACCGCGACAATTACATCGCCGTTGGTGCCCTGGAATACCTGCGGTGCATACATGGCCGCAACCCTTGGCGTCCCTACCTTTGTTTATCTGCCCTATTGTTTTTTTAATTTGATTAATCCGGTAGTGAGTATAATTTATGGAATTACCAATTTTAAAATATCTCGCCTCTCTGCAGATGATAAACTAGTGCTGGATAGACAGGTTGCTGGAATTTAGCTTTATACCCCAAATGAGTAAATTATGACATCAGTGCGAGAAAGTGTTTATAGCAGTGCCAGTCGTGGTGAAAAAACGCCTTATACACCGATTTGGCTAAATCGTCAGGCGGGTAGGTACATGCCTGAATATCATCGGGTAAAAGCAGATACTGTCAGTTTGGATTTTTTCAAACACCCAGACTTGGCGGCTAAGGTGACACTGGATGCACAACGTATTTTGGGGGTAGATGCAGCAATTATGTTTGCCGATTTACTTCCGATACTTGAACCGATGGGAATGCGGTTGGAGTATAAACTGGGAGAGGGGCCGGTTTTTGAAAACCCTTTGCGTAGCAGTGAGGATGTTGAAGCGCTGCGGGTAATACCTGCTCAGGAAGGTGCGGGTTACGTGGGTCAGATTATCACCAACATTCTTCAGGAGCTTCCAAAAGATATTGCCCTGCTGGGTTTTGCAGGTGCACCTTTTACTCTGGCATCATATGCAATTGAGGGCCGGGGATCTCGGAATTACGTTAACGTTAAACAAATGATGCACAGAGCACCTGAAACCTGGGATTTGTTAATGAGTAAGTTAGTCTTGGTGATCGAAGACTATGTGAAATTGCAGATTAAAAGTGGTGTGGATGCAGTAAAAATATTTGATTCATGGGTTGGCTGCCTTAGCATTTCGGATTATCAAAATTTTGTTGCCCCTTATACGAAGCGTTTGATGAGTGCGATTACTGGCCAGGTACCTATCACTTATTTTGGGGTTGAAAATATGCATTTGCTGGACATGATGTATCAGACGGGTGCAGACAGTTTGGCTCTGGATTGGAAAACGCCATTACGTAGCACATGGGATAGGATAGGGTGTCGATCTATCGAAGGAAATTTCGACCCGATTTTGTTGTGTACAGACAAGAATACCATTGCCAGGGAAGCGCGCCGTATTCTTGATGAGGTAGATGGGAAGCCCGGGCATATTTTTAATTTGGGGCATGGCATCATCCCCGAGACACCGGTTGATAACGTTAAGTTCCTAGTTGATTACGTGCACGAATACAGTGCCGGAAAATGAATAGAAGTTAATGGATAGAAGTTAATGGATAAAAGACAAGGGTTGGTTTCTCTGGCATTTTGGATAGCATTATTTGTGTCCATGTATTTTGCGTTCAGCTCTTCAAATCCCCCACTGATAAAACACTACTCTGATACTGTTTTGCACGGTAGTGCTTTTTTGATTCTGACGGTTGGTTTAAGCCTTGCGTATTTTAAGGTTTCAGCAGCATTTAAACCGGCGGCCTGGATGTTGGTTTATGCAATATTTATAGAATGCGTACAATACTATTTGCCCACCCGAACTTTTGAGTTGGGAGACATAGGGGTCGACATCTGCGGTATAATTGCAGGTCTTGCAGTATACCGCTTTGTCGTCTCACCAATTGTACGCTATCTCGATCAACACTTTATTCCTCAAAAGAATCAGTAACCGCACCAAAACTTGCAGTACTTACCTGGTGGGCATATTTAGCCAGTATGCCTCGTCGTGTATAGGGTTTTGGTCTAATCCATTCACGCTTGCGCTTTGCAAGAATATCCGCATCTACGTTGAGCGTGATTTCGCGTGTTTCGGCGTCAATGGTAATACTATCGCCGTCTTCTATCAGCGCAATGGGGCCACCTAGAAACGCTTCAGGTGTAATGTGACCGACCACAAATCCATGAGAGCCGCCTGAAAATCGCCCATCAGTAATGAGGGCGACGTCCGCTGATAAGTCGCGGCCATTGATGGCACTGGTGGGACTTAACATTTCTCGCATTCCAGGTCCGCCTTGAGGGCCTTCGTAACGCACAACAACAACGTCTCCTTTAACTACCGTGCCATCCAGTATCGCGGCCATGGACGCCTCTTCGCCATGGAATACCCGGGCTGTTCCCGAGAAGCGCAATCCTTCATGACCGGTGATTTTAGCCACAGCGCCCTCTGGCGCAAGGTTTCCATAAAGTACCACCAGATGGCTGTCCTTTTTGATGGGATTATCAAATGGTCGAATTATTTTTTGTTCTGAGGGGTATGGTTCTACATCAGCCAGATTTTCGGCCAGGGTTTTTCCTGTTACCGTGAGGCAATCACCATGCAGCATGCCGCGCTCTAGCATCATTTTCATCAACGGCAGAATACCGCCAATCTCAATGAGCTCGGACATAGAATACTGCCCGGCGGGGCGCATATCGGCTAATACGGGGACGGACTTGCCAATGCGTGTGAAGTCATCAAGGCATAGGGGAATACCTGCTGCGTGGGCAATGGCCAGTAAATGTAAAACTGCATTGGTAGAGCCTTCAAGCGCGATACAGACCGATATCGCGTTTTCGAAGGATTTAATACTAAGAATGTCAGAAGGCCGAATGTTTTTTTCCAGTAGATTCATAACTGCAGCGCCGGCGTTATAGCAGTCAGTTTTTTTCTGCTCGGATATAGCATCCTGGGCAGAACTGTTGGGCAACGAGAGTCCCAGCGCTTCGATGGCTGAGGCCATTGTGTTTGCAGTGTACATCCCTGCGCATGAGCCTGGGCCAGGGATGGCTGTTTTTTCCACTTCTTTAAGTTCTATATCGGATATTTTTCCGGCGGCATGTGCACCGACAGCTTCAAAAACGGAAACAACATCGCGCCCCTGCACGCCTGGCTGAATAGTGCCGCCATAGACAAATACGCTGGGCCTGTTCATACGGGCCATAGCGATAGCGCAGCCGGGCATATTTTTATCGCAGCCACCAATAGCTACATAGCCATCATATCCCTGCGCCCCAACGACAGTTTCGATGGAATCTGCGATGACTTCCCGTGAAACAAGGGAGTAGCGCATGCCGGGCGTTCCCATAGAAATGCCGTCGGAAACGGTAATGGTGTTGAAGACGATGCTTTTTCCACCGGATTCATCTGCACCCATCGAGGCAATTTCTGCAAGCTGGTTGATGTGCATATTACAGGGGGTTAATTTGCTGCCGGTAGAGGCAATGCCAATTTGAGGCTTTTTAAAATCTTCTTCAGTAAACCCTACGGGGTACAGCATGGCTCGGCTGGGTGCTTGTTCTGCACCATCTACGACTATAGATGAGTAGCGTCGTTTTGAGTCATTGGACATATTATTAAACCTCTGATTCGATAGTAAGTAGTAATACTTTTGAATTCCGTTGAAAATTATACATGGCCTGTTTTGATGCGGGTAAGTCCTTTACACCAACTTCTTTGAATTCGTTTTCTAAAAACCAATCTCTGGTGCGAGTCGTCAAAGCGTATAACTGAGAGATACCTAACGATTTTGATTTTTTGCACGCAGCTTTTAAAAGCTCGGTTCCCAGGCCTTTACCAAGCTGTGTATGCCGGTATGCCGGGTGGGCCACCAGACAGGCAAGCTCGGCTGATTTTTCGTCCTGCATTGGGTACAGAGCACAGCAGCCTGCCAGTACGCCATCTATTTCTGCTACCAGGAAGTGTTCAATTTCCTGTTCCAGTTTATCTCTGGAACGTTTGACAAGTACGCCTGCATCTTCCAGGGGTTGGATGAGCTCAATAATTCCGGCTATATCATCGTGCGTCGCGACTCTTACCTCATCAAGTATACGCTTGCGAATCTGGGTACCATGACCAGCAGCAGTAAAGAGCTCCTGTAAGATAGCGCCATCTTCCTGAAAGCTCACCAACTGGGCGCTGGGAACACCCGAGCTGCAGGCATGAATCAGATTGTCTAAACGATAGTTGATGGTAGAAACCCCATCTGTTTCGCTCCCGGTTGAGCCCAGTAAAAGCCTGGCTTCCTTCGGTGTGAATACGGATTGATTTTTGCGTGACTCATTCTGCGAAAATATCCGATCAGAAAAAAAGATCAGTTTTTCTGCGTTTAAGGTAATCGCTAGCTCGCTTGCCAGGTGCTCGGCGCTCAAATTGTAAGTTTCCCCTGCGGGTGAGTACCCGAGAGGTGAAACAAGCACCAGGGAATTTACGCCCAGGGCCTGCTCAATAGCATTGAGACGGAAGTTTCGAACTTGGCCTGTAAACTGGTGATCTATACCGTCCACCACACCAATAGGCTGGGCATTGACGAAATTACCCCCGTACACGCAGATTTCGGTATTGTGCAATGGCGTGGTAGGCAATCCCATAGAAAAGCAGGCTTCAATTTGATTGCGGATGTCTGCATAAACGGAATTGATTAAATTTAGAGTAGCTGCATCCGTGATGCGTAAATGATTGTGGTAGGTTGATGGTAAGCCGTTCTGTTTAAGGGCTTCCTCTATTTGCGGGCGAGCGCCATGAACGACGATCAGACGCACTCCCAGTACTGTCAACAGAGCCAGGTCGTGAAGGATATTGATATAGTTAGTATGTGCGAGAGCATCTCCACCAAGCATCACCACAAAAGTTTTGTCTCGATAGGCACTTATATAAGGTGTCGAATCTCTAAACCAGCGAGCGTACTGGGTTGAACTGATTTCGATATGTTTATCGGCCATTTTTCAACTCAAATTCAAGTGGGCAAGCGGGAATGTAGGTATTTTACAAAAAATCATTGCTAATTCAATATGTTATATGCAATCTTGGAGGGGTAGATAGTGCTTTAGCCCTCAAGCTGGTTGAGTTAATGACAATTATCAGGTGCAAGCCCATTGGCACTATCTCATAGGCTTCTGGTTTGCGAGGGCGCATTCTGCCTGTTTTTGTGATGATGTTCTAATTTTCGCAGTTGAAATGAACCGCAGCATGGCTTTAACTGCACCAGGCTGCCTTGTTTAGATGGCGATTATACGTAACCTTTATACACTTAATGTGTTACTAACTTGATGCAAGACGGATTCTGGCATGTCTAACCCAATACCATTCCAAGTTCAACAAGAAGAGCGTTTGTTAGACCTGCGTGGAACCTTAGCGGATCTTGTAGAGCAAGGGTACGTTGGACAGCGGGATGCCGAAGATATTCTTATCGCGCCGCAGTCCTCACAGCAATTAAAGCTTCACCCTCTTGAGATTATTGCTGATAGAGAAATCGTTAACCGCAAGGCAGAAGGCCAAAATCTCGAGCTGGAGACTCTCACCCAGTGGTTGTGTGATACCTCCGCCCATGATTATTGGCGTATTAATCCACTTGAAGTGAACGTCAATACCGTTACTGAAGTAATGTCTTATGCTTTTGCACAAAGGCATAACATTTTGGCTGTGAAAGTGAGTGATGATGAAGTTGTCATCGCCAGCGCTCAGCCATTTATGTACCAGTGGGAAAATATGCTCACGCAAACATTGCGTGGTAGGCGGATTAAGCGGGTTGTAGCAAATCCGGCGGAACTATCTCGCTACATGCTTGAGTTTTATTCCATCTCAAAATCTGTTGCCAAGGCAGGAGAGGAAGGTCTGGAATCTTCAGCAGTGGCAAACTTTGAGCAGATGCTGGAGTTGGGTGAGCTCGCCGCGCCGGACGCTAATGATGCGCATGTAGTCAATGTGGTTGATTGGCTATTACAGTTTGCTTTTGATCAGCGCGCCAGTGATATCCACATAGAGCCACGCCGGGACAAGGGCATGGTGCGGTTTCGAATTGATGGCATTCTGCATCACGTATATGAGCTGCCTGCTGCGGTAAATGCTGCCGTGGTGAGTAGACTCAAAATTCTGGCACGCATGGACGTGGCAGAAAAGCGCCGACCCCAGGACGGCCGAGTAAAGACCAAGAGTCCTTTGGGTGTAGAAATAGAGTTGCGCATATCTACATTACCCACTGCGTTTGGCGAAAAAATGGTATTACGAATTTTTGACCCTGATGTGTTGTTGCGCAGTTTTTCAGAATTGGGTTTGATCGGAGAGGATTATCGCCGCTGGAAAAGCATGTCCGGGGCGGCCAACGGGATTATTCTGGTCACCGGGCCGACTGGCTCGGGGAAAACCACGACTTTGTATTCTACGCTAAAACAACTTGCCACAGATGATGTGAATGTTTGCACCATAGAAGATCCTATAGAAATGGTGGAGCCAGCGTTTAATCAAATGCAGGTCCAACACAAAATTGAAGTGGGTTTTGCTTCGGGTATTCGGGCCCTGATGCGCCAGGATCCGGACATCATAATGATTGGTGAGATCCGCGATCTTGAAACGGCAGACATGGCTATTCAGGCTGCCCTTACCGGCCATTTGGTTATTTCTACGCTGCATACTAACGATGCTCCGACAGCCATTAGTCGTTTGTTGGATCTGGGTGTTGCTGCCCATATGATCAAGGCCACCGTGCTGGGTATAGCAGCGCAGCGCCTGGTACGAACGTTATGTGAGGAATGCAAGATAAGCAAAGATGTAGACGTTGAAGCATGGAATTTGTTGATGAAGCCTTTCCGCGCCAAACCCCCTACCAAAATATACGAGCCGGTGGGTTGCCTTGAATGTCGCAATACCGGTTATCAGGGGCGCATAGGTATATATGAAATGCTGATGCTGGACGACGACGTTAAGGCGATGATCTCTAAAGATGCTGATGTCGATGCAATTCGAGTTCATGCACTTAAAAATGGTATGCGCACGCTCAGATTGTCTGGTGCCCAAAAAGTTGGCGCTGGTATCACCACCATTGCTGAAGTACTGCGTGTTGCACCATCCATGGACATGTCATAAACAGCCCTGAGCTGTTTTTTATGAACAGCCTTGAGCTGTTTTTTATGAACAGCCCTGAGCTGTTTTTTATGAACAGCCCTGAGCTGTTTTTTATGAACAGCCTTGAGCTGTTTTTTATGAACAGCCTTGAGCTGTTTTTTATGAACAGCCCTGAGCTGCTTTTTATGAACAGCCCTGAGCTGCTTTTATGAACAGCCCTGAGCTGCCTCCAGCTCTGCGAGA
>JAHRWB010000151.1 GCA_019090385.1 Pseudomonadales bacterium
ATATGTGTCGAGTTTGGAACGATTGGGCCTGGGAGCTATTTGGTCCATACAATGACCGGCTCGCGCCAATGGCTGCGATCGCCACATCCGACTTAAATGCTGCACTAAAAGAAATTACGCGGGTAGCCAAGCTTGGGTTCAAAGGCCTTGCCCTACCCTGTAAGCCTGTTTTTGGCGCTCATGATCACGATGACCCCAATTACAATCTACCCGAATTTGAACCACTGTGGGATCTGATAGAAGAAGTAAATCTACCCATCACCTTTCATGTCTCAACAGGCAGAGATCCTAGAGCCTCCAAAGGACATGGCGGCGCTGTTGTTAATTACGTATCCCACTCGTTGGCACCTACTATCGAACCCCTGGCCAACTTATGCTCCTCCGGTGTGCTTGAGCGACACCCTAAAATGAAATTTGCGACCATAGAAGCCGGTATAGGATGGGTTGCCTGGGCACTGGATGCAATGGATGAAGCCTACAAAAAACATCACATGTGGGCCCGGCCGAGAATGCAGGGATTGCCCAGTGATTATTACCGTGCTCAGGGCTTTTCCAGCTTCCAGGAAGATCCCGCAGGCCTGGCACTGGCCGAGCCGCTTAACCTGGTGGACAACTTCCTGTGGGCTAACGACTACCCTCACCATG
Source organism: Pseudomonadales bacterium (assembly GCA_019090385.1). Classification (GTDB taxonomy): domain Bacteria; phylum Pseudomonadota; class Gammaproteobacteria; order Pseudomonadales; family Azotimanducaceae; genus DC-out156. Next base: position 646 of record JAHRWB010000151.1, read on the forward strand.
AGGGCACATGGCCTCATTCACCCGAAGCGATTGAACGCACAATGAGTCACCTTAAACATGAGTCGCGAATGAAAATTCTTGGCTTGAATGCTGCGCGCCTATTTAACTTTGAAGTACCTGCCAACAAGTTAACATAGGTGGCTTAAACGAACATGGGTGCTATAAATACAGCGCCCTTATGAAAATGACATATACACACCAACTGTTTTAGTTGGTGGCGAAAGAAAAGAGGAATCGGATTGAAAAAACCACATCCATTCCTCTTTTTTTTGTCGCCTGATTTGTATACACTACCTATATCCAATATTTTCCTGCATCTAACTGTTAGTCCATTCCCAAAATTGTTCTCGTTTCTGCCGGGGTTGCAATCTCTCTACCCAAGGACTTGGCAACGTCCACAAATTTTGAAATCAGCTCAGCATTGGTAGGCACGCCAATTTCCGCATAAGGGTAATCACCCAGACCAACAGATATATGTCCTCCAGCAGCAATGATTTTTTCAGCCAGATTCAACAAATTGCCACCATAGTTATATACCGTCCAAACTATTTTTATATCATCAGGCAGCAAGTTCAAATAGGCATCCAATCCCGCGGGAGAGGCAGGATGTCCCGCAGAAATAGGCCCTTCAGTAAGAGTCAGCCCCAGATAGATAGGCTCATCCAACATACCCATTTCATGAAAGAGAAGCGTTTCTCGCAGGTAGGTAATATTCCATGCCACAGCACAGGGTTTTAAACCTGCCGCTTTCAGGGCCTTGGCAAAATAGAGCAGCGTTGCGGTGGTGTTTATATACATCTGATCGGTGGTTCTGTATTTTTTTTCCCCTCGGTCAAACACATCGATATTAGTTGAACCCATATCCATCGGTGCCAAATCCGGCCGGGTACGAGGATCCTTGGCCATTTCAAGCACATGTGCCAGGCGGCCTTCCGGGGAGGCCTCGACAGTGTTGGCACCCAGCGTGGGATGAATCAACAAATCAGTCGCCTCGTGCACCATTGCTATTGTCTGTGCGTAGCGCTCTGCGTCATGACAAGGCGCACCATTTTCCTGGCGCGCATGAAAATGCAGTATGCTTGCCCCGGCTTCTCGACACTCGACGGCATCCTTGGTGATTTCTTCAGCACTCCAGGGCACATTGGGGTTACGTTTACGCATCGCGTACTCATTGACGCGAGCCTCTATAATCAGTTTTTCCATGCCAACTTCCTCTGTTAAATCATTTTTACTTTTATAGCGTTCATCTTTGATTAACTCAATTTGGCGTACTCAACCTTGCTAAATAAGTTTATTGGCCATGTTGATTTGAGTCTGCCCAAGCAGATAGCGACCAAAAACTGTTCCAGTTCCGGTAGCTCAAAACTCAGTCCTGTTTGCGTAATTCTTCGACCCATCCATCTTCCAGGGGCACCATAAAATGCATAGTCACATCCCGTGAGTGAATCTTCCACTTGCCATCCACCTTACGGTATTCATCATCGTAATATCCCGCTCCGACAACACTCTTATCATCCTGAACTCCACGAATTTCCACATAGCAGGTACCCTTGGCAGTATCGGCATTTTCAAGCTCAATGACATGATTATGAATAAATGGACGAGGCACCAGATCACCCAGTGCCTTTTCATATAATGTCAAAAGTGCGGGATGCCCGGAAACCGGCTTTCTACCCATCTTGATCCAACCATCCGCAGTAAAAAGATCTACAATACCCGGAACATCTTTTTGCCAAACACAGTGACAATACCTATTTGGCAAATCACGAATGGCCTCTCTATCCAGTAATTCCTGCAGCAAGATTTCAGTTTTTTCACCCATAATACTTTCTCCGTCTGGTAATATTTATCTTTAACTATATATTTATTAAAATATATCAATACCTTACCGATGTTTATTAATATTAACTCTTAGCTTTTATTTTTTTGAGATCATTTCTCACATCCTCTCCCGTGGCTGGTTCGGCACCCGCTGCCTGAATTGCCGCTACGCATGCATCCACCAGAGATACGTTTGTTGCACTCGAACCCACTGGCGCATCTTCCAGCCCGGTGCGCACATGCCCACCCCTGGCAATAGTGGCAGCAATGAGCCCCGTGACGTCACCTCCCATGCTCGCTACCATCCAAGGTGCACCAGGCGCTTCAATTTTCAGCAAAGCCAGCATAGCATCCAGCGCCCATTCTCGAGGTGGCAGGCCAAAGGTTAAATTTTCAGCAAAACGAAAACTATAAATAGGTACAGGAGCTCCCGGATAGGCTTTATGCATCGCTGCACCCAAACGAATAAATCCCGGCTCAAAACAGGCATATTCCGGATGAAATTCGAATTCCTGGGCCAATGCCAGTCCACGACGAATTTCCGCATCGGTGTTGGTGTACA
>JAHRWB010000152.1 GCA_019090385.1 Pseudomonadales bacterium
CGCCTGGATAGGATATTTACTGGGACCAGCCAATGCAGAATTCAATAGACAAACCCATTCAATCCCACCCACATCACGAGAAATATAAATAAACCTATGTCAATGGAACGAGACAATATTCAACGCATGGCTGGTTATAGCTGGGGCGAACAGCCTGATGTTGATCAGGTGATCAAACTCAATACCAATGAAAACCCCTACCCACCTAGTCCGAATTTAGACAGAGTGTTGGCAAATTATTCGAGTTCAAGTTTACGCGTCTACCCTTCTCCGCTTGCCAATGATCTCAGAGACCAGTTGAGCGAATTACACAACTTATCAAGAGATAATTTCCTAATTACGAACGGCGGAGACGAACTCCTGCGATTGATATTTACGACCTTCCTCAATCCTGGAGAACTCTTTGGCATGGCAGAACCGAGTTATTCACTCTACCCAGTCCTTGCTGCGATTAACAACTCTCCTGTTGTTCGCGTCCCGCTAGAGGAAGACTGGAGTTTACCCCGAAATTTTTCACAGATTCTGAATGACAAAGGCGTAAAGCTTGCCTGCTTGGTCTGCCCGCATGCTCCCAGTGGAAGTCTGGTAAATGTTGATATTCTGAGCAGAATAGCCAGTGAGTTCCGCGGAGTTATTCTCATAGACGAGGCTTACATTGATTTTGTTGACCCTGCCCTCCGTCACGACTGCGCGCCATTGGTAAATGCTTTTGATAATTTGCTCATACTCAGATCTCTCAGCAAAGGATATTCACTGGCGGGTTTGCGTGTAGGATATGCTATTGGCTCCCAAGCCCTTATAACACCAATGCTTACTAAAACACGTGACAGTTACAACATAAATGCCTTATCTCAGTTGTTAGCAAAAGCCGCTCTCACTGATCAGGAGTACGCACAAACATCATGGGAAAAAGTTAGATTATCCCGCCGCAAGTTAAAAAATTCACTAGCACAAAGGGGCTTTAGAGCACCACCCTCCCAGGCCAATTTTTTACTCGCAGAAATACCTGAAGGCTTCCCGTATACCGCTGGGGAGTTACTTCAGGCACTGCGAAAACATAACATTCTGGTTAGGCATTTCGATACACCTCGTCTGGAGGACAAACTTCGCATAAGTATAGGAACAGATGAACAAAATGAGAGTCTACTAGCTGCGTTGGATAAGCTTATGTAAGCCTTGCCATAACCAGAACAAGTGTTTCCCTGGCTTCGCATCCCCATTTTCTCGGACAATACACGACTCGCATGTTTCCCCTTAACGACGAAAACCCGACTATCAACATTGCCTGGTCTACCATAGCGATTATATTGATAAATCTGCTTACCTGGGTCTTCATTCAGGGCTTTGGCACTGACCCCACTCTGGGCAGCTCTTTATGCCACTACGGACTGATTCCTGGTAATTTGTTAGGGAACCTTGAACAAGATACTGCCGTCAGACTCAGCGAATATCACTTGTGCACTATTTCCAATGATATCCATGCCCTATCACTACTCAGCTCCATGTTTATGCACGGAAGCTGGTTGCACATTATTGGCAACATGTGGTTTCTATGGGTATTTGGGGACAACGTTGAAGACATCATGGGCCCTGGGCGATTTCTGATATTTTACCTTCTCTGTGGATTAGGTGCTGCAATCGCCCAAATACTTTCCAATCCTGATAGTGTAATCCCAATGGTCGGAGCCTCGGGTGCAATTGGCGGAGTTATGGGAGCGTACGCACTATTATACCCGCGGGCTCACGTGCACACCTTCGTATTTCTGGGCTTCTACGCAACGACTGTAGCAGTTCCGGCCATATTTATGCTGGGCTATTGGTTTGTCCTACAAATCCTGGGCGCTGTTCCCTCCCTTGGTGCTGCGGGCGGTGGTGTAGCATTTTGGGCCCATGTCGGCGGATTTCTTACCGGGATAGGCCTCGTCAAAATATTTGCCAAAAACAGCTTGCTAGATGCTCACCGTTCCCTCACCGAAGTACATCGCTCAAAACATCGCTTGCTCTAAAACAACTATAGTTAACAAAGAAACAGGAAAGAAAAATGAAACTATGGGTCATCCGTCACGCCAAGTCTTCCTGGGCTGATCAGAATCAAACTGACTTCGAAAGACCGCTAAATGAACGCGGTCTAAGAGATGCTCCACGGATGCAAGCATGGCTTGCCAAACAGTCCCATTTACCCCAATGGATAGTTTCAAGCGACGCATTGAGAACCCGTCAGACCAGCATATTTATACATGCCGCCTTAGTGCCTACAACACCCCTACTATTCGATAATCGTTTATATCTGCCTACCCTGCACGATATGTTCGATCTACTGGCGGAAACACCGGCGGAAATAACCAGCCTAGCACTGATTTCACATAACCCGGCCTCAACACACATTATTAATTCGTTAGTAGGCTCTGCGGTCATCAATAATCTACCCACCTTTGGCATTGCCCGGTTGACTATTAAAAATTCCTGGGATCAAATATCTGAAGGGACAGGGACTCTAGATGTTCTTGTATCGCCAAAAACTATTTAGAACCTGTCAACTTGTTCAAATCCACATTACAATCAATAAATTAGCGCTTGGTATTGCCTGAAACACAAGGTAATGGAAAAAACAGAGTTCCTGTCCAACAATTTATTCAATATGATAATTAGTCGAGGAGTATCCAATGGGATTTTTTGAGTTTTTATTGCTTGCCAGCATCGCATACCTAGCCTGGAGGATTTCCGATCAACTACCTGATTTATTATTTCGCATCAGTGAAATCCAGCGAGATGTCGCAGATATTCGCAAACAGGTTATCGCTGGGAACGAAGCTAAATCAGCATCCAAGCCCCCCGTCAAACGGGCACCCAGAAAACGTGCCAGTCCAAAAATTGCGAAAAGTAGTACACCAGAAAATCAAGGCAATGACGAATCTTCAAAAACCAAGCCAACTGAGAATAGCTAATTGGCTCAACAACCCGGAGGAACACCCTAATAGAACTCAGCCCTATATCCAGCCGCAGCTACTATTCATCTGCAACTGCTACTATTCCAACAAGCGTGGAAAAACAAGTACGTATCGCACATGAAATAAACGCGCTCATATAAGCTACATCCCTATCTGATTTTCTGGTCGCAGCATATAGAACCGGCCAAATACCGTTAGACCCAAGCGGTCGCTGAACAACAAAGGGATTATTTACATAATCTTTAAGTGCCCAGTTTGGCAAGCAAGTTACCCCCCGACCGCTTGCAACCAGCTGAATCATCATCGCTGTTAAATCCGCAGCACGAATATTTTTTGGCTCGATACCAGCGGGTGTCAAAAACTGAGAGAATATATCCAGCCTGCTCCGATCCACAGGATAAGTAATAAGCACTTCATTTTTTAGATCCTGCGGCTTGATATATATTTTTTCCGCCAATGCGTGTTTTGCCGGAATGACCAACTTGGACTCATAAGAAAAAAGCGCCTGATAGCTCAAATCCAACCCTGGCAAGGGATCCGCGGTAACTGCCAAATCAAGCTCTCCCCTGGCAACAGCAGGTAATGGAGCAAAGTTAAATCCGCTGGAAATGTCCAGCTCTACATCAGGCCATTGCTCTCGATATTCATCAATGGCCGGCAACAACCAATCAAAACAGCTATGGCATTCTATTGCCATATGCAACCTCCCAATTTCACCACCCTCTAACTGCTTAATTTCAAGCTCTGTGGCACTTATCTGAGGCAGGATACGCTCTGCCAGCATAAGTAAACTCTGTCCAACTGCTGTGAACTGGACAGGCCTGCTCTTTCTCAAAAATAAATTGCAGCCCAATTTCTCCTCTAAATCCTTTATCTGATGAGATAGTGCTGATTGGGTTAGAAACAGTTTATCCGCCGCCTCAACGAGACTACCCGTCTCTCTCAGCGCAAGGAGCGTTCTTAGATGCCGAAGCTCTAGAAATTTCATGAAACAATTTCACCTTAAATCCAGTTTAAGATGCAATATATTCATACATAATCTCACTGTCCACTGGAGAATCCCTTAATTCATCTAACTATGAGAATTGATTCACTATGTTGACTCATCAAGTGCTCTACACTTTCCCAGAGCAAATAAACGCCCGTTCGCTTAAGCCAATAAAAATAAACTAGGGAACTGCAAATGTTTAATCCCAGTCGTGTTGTAATCAACGCCTTTGTTGGAACGACGATCAACACCTATAATCGGGCATTTCCCAATGCAGATCCCGCCATAGGCAGCTTACTGGAACAAGCTGGACATATGGCACTGGAAGCACTCGCTAACACAGACTGCGCCTACCATGATTTGAACCATACAATATTAGTCACTGATGTCGGACAATCGATACTATTAGGTCGTCTAATGTCGCAAGGTGATGTGACCCCGTTCGATTGGCTCCATGCGACCATTGCTATGCTCTACCACGACATCGGTTTTATACGTGGATTGCTCAAAGGCGACCGAGATAGCGCATACATAACGGGCGGACAAAATGGAACGATTGTCCCTCCTTCTGGCTCAACAGATGCAATTATGGGCCCTTATCATGTAAACAGAGGTGCCCTGTATATTCGTGAGCGGTTTGCCGCAGAACCCCTTATAGAAGTGGAGACTCTTGCAAAATATATTGAAATGACACGTTTTCCCGTACCGGAAGACGCTTACTATCAAAGAGTTGGAGATTTTGCCGGATTAGTTCGTGCTGCTGACCTGATCGGGCAACTCGCTGATCCCCAATATATTCAAAAACTATCAAAATTGTATGCTGAGTTCGAAGAAACACGCGAAGCTGAGCAGTTTGGATACTCCAACCCTGGAGAGTTAAGAGCCGGATACCCCAGTTTTTTCTTCAATTACGTAAGGCCCTATATTTCTGAGGGATTACGCTATTTAAGGAAGACCCAAACAGGGCAACAATGGATAGCCAATCTATTTGCCCACGTATACAGCGAGCAGCAATGCGAGCCCAATTACGGCCCGGAACGCAAGATCGACCATACTCCTAACTTACAATTTCATCGTCGAGCATCTGACAAAGAACTGTCAATTCACCAGGTAGCAATACCCTCAACGTCCGCATCCCAGCCAACCCTTGGACATTAATACGCTTTAATTCTAAATCGCTTTAAAAAACCCAGGTGGTCATTATAGAATAGACAGCTGCGCTTGATAGTGCCGGCGTTGAATTAGTCATACATTCAGCAAAACTCTAATACGATCGATACAGCGATATAAATATGCAGGCGCAACCATTGTCCAAGGGACTTGCTCTCCAAACTGGGAGCAGCGAACTAAAACCCCTTCGAATAGCGCTACTAGGATATCGCAGTAATCCATACAGCGGCGGCCAGGGAGTCTACCTCAAATATCTCTCGCGTGCGCTTGTGCAGCTAGGGCACAAAGTCGACGTTATCTCTGGTGAACCCTACCCCATCCTCGATGATTCAGTAGGCTTAATAAAATTGCCAGGACTGAACTTATTCTCAACACCTAATCATTTCACGGCTCTAAAACCCAAACACCTATGCTCAGCAACCGATATTTTTGAGTGGGCTTCTATGAATAGTGGCGGCTTTCCAGAGCCGTTTACCTTTGGCCGACGACTAAAACGCTACCTCGATACCCACGCAAATAAGTACGATATTATTCATGACAATCAAAGCCTCTGCTATGGACTGTTAGAATTACAAAACATGGGCATAGCTACTATTGCAACTATTCACCACCCTATTACTAAAGATCGTGAAATTGCC
>JAHRWB010000008.1 GCA_019090385.1 Pseudomonadales bacterium
CAGAGCAGCCGCGTTCTATATCAGAGCAGCCGCGTTCTATATCAGAGCAGCCGCGTTCTATATCAGAGCAGCCGCGTTCTATATCAGAGCCGCCGCGTTCTATATCAGAGCCGCCGCGTTCTATATCAGAGCCGCCGCGTTCCATATCAGAGCAGCCGCGTTCCATATCAGAGCAGCCGCGTTCCATATCAGAGCAGCCGCGGGCGCTATGGGGAATTAATGTACAGCAGGTGTCGAAAGGGGTGTTTACTGCTGGCGCGCTCGATTTGGATAAAATATTCGAAATCCATGAGTCGGGTATAACAGCGGTGGTAAATTTACGTTTCCCGTCGGAAACCCAGTATCAGGAAGGGCCAGATATTCGCGCTGGGGGTATGTCCTATGTCAGTTACCCTATTCGTGGTGGCATGCCAGACCGGAAAACAGTTGCGAGTTTTTCATCCATAATGCGTGAGTATGAGGGGCAGTCAGTGCTTGTGCATTGTGGGTCGGGAAACAGGGCCGGTATTATTTGGGCTGCGCACTTACTTGATCAAGGGCTTTCTGTAGATGCCGCGCTTGAGCAGGTGAGCGCGGTCGCAACACGAATATCCAGTGTAAAAGCCATACGTGCGTATGCTCAGAAGTATCATCCTGATAACTAGCTTATAGCTATATTTCAAAACCAAAATATGCCAAAAAATTTTCACTGTATTCTTCATCTGACATTTCCCTGCCCATACTCACCCATTCTTCATCACTGATTTTTGGACGTCCTGAACTGATACCCAGGGCATCTACTCCTACTGGCCAGCGCAGTTGGTATTTATCGGACTGAATGGCTTTGAGTATAACTTCTGCAACCTTGGCAGGATTTGCATCTCGTTTAAATCCTGAGGAATAAAACTTGCCATTACGCTGCATGACCTTTTGATAGGCTGATTGCTTGTCATATCGGGTAGCAGGCTGGGAGTTATCAAAGATGGAGGTCATAAAAACTCCGGGTTCTATGTTAACTACGCGTATGCCAAAACGGTAGACTTCGTGAGCCAGGGCTTCTCCCAGGCATTCCATCGCCCATTTGGATGCACTGTAAGCAATTTGATTGGGTACCGCGAGTAATCCCACTATGGAGCTGATATTAACAATTGTGCCTGATTGGCGTACGCGCATTTTTGGTAGAACCGCTTGTATACATCTGACCGTTCCAAAGTAGTTGGTGTCGAATATTCTTTTGTGTTCTTCTTCCGTTGTATCTTCTAATGGTGTGGCGCCACCGATTCCGGCATTGTTTACCAGTACATCTATTGGACCATTTTTGAGGATTCCGTCAAATGCTTCAGCAACAGACGGTTGACTGCACACATCCATTTCGATAATTTCGATTTGCAGTTGTTCCGATTTGGCGGTTTTTTGGAGGTCATCTGATTTTCTCAGATTTCTCATTCCAGCGTATACTTTATATCCGTTTCTGGCCAGATGAAGAGAGGTAGCAAATCCTATGCCTGAGTTGGTGCCAGTAACGACGGCAGTTTTCATAATTTTGCTCCGACAGCAATTAAAAGTAATAAATTTGGGGTATTACAAGCGGAATTGGCAGTTGCGACAATAGTAGATCAAGTTCTTGGAACATGACTGAGGTCTCGAGATTACGAGCAAAAAGCAAATTTCCGCCAGCAATTATGCCAATTCTCTGCTAAATGAGACATAAGCGGCAGTTCATATTGTATAGAAACCGCAGAATAGTAGGGAATATAAATTAGTAGGGATACGCAGGCAACACGTGTAAAACTGACCATGGATGTACAGAACTCACCAAAAATGATGATTAGTATTGGCGCCAGCATTTTTATCGTGCTGCTTTGCGCTTGTCTGATTATTGAAGCATCACACATTGAAAAAGATCTCAAATCCCAACTCGAGCAATTTGCGACACAATCAAACATTGATTGGTTAACTGTAGAAGCCGATGGCCAAAATTTAGTGCTTTCAGGTAATGCACCGGTTTTTGGGGATAGAAATAATGTTGTAGAGTTTGCAGAAAATATTTGGGGTGTCGCCCAGGTGACGAACAATATCCAATTGTTGGGCCAGTCAAATACTTGTCAGCAGGAATTTGACCGGTATCTTTCGGTTGGCAGTATAAAATTTAACAGCGGCGGCTCAAATTTATCGGCTGAAAGTCTTCAATTGGTGGATCGGCTTGCCGATATTGCAAGAAACTGTAATGCGACGATCAGGATAAGTGGGCATACGGATTCTGTCGGTAATGGTGCAGAAAATCTTAGGTTGAGTAGTGCACGCGCGCGCAAAGTGCGTAAGCAAATGATGGCGCGTGGTGTGCTTGAGGACCAGGTTACCGCAGTGGGGTATGGGGAAACTCGTCCTATTGCAAATAACGCGACCCGGGATGGTCGTGAAAAAAATAGACGCATTGAATTTAGAGTTACGGGAAGAACTTGATGTTATATCTTTTAGGTAGAATTATACTTTTTATGCTCGGTGCTGGCGCGCTAGGTTTTGGTGTCGGGTGGTATGTCCGCCAGGTAAGTTCCGCAAAACAGGAAGCAGATTCCAACGTTAAGCTGAATGCCGCAAAAAGTCACGTTCCTCAATTAGAGGCTTCATTGAAAAACCGTGATGTGGTTGTTGAGCAACTGAAAAAAGAGCTTAATGAAGTAGATACTAAACTAACCAAAGCCGGCGCGATTATTAGTAAACGCGATCAGGACATCCTTAACAAGGATCGCCGCATTACCAGCTTGACCAATAGTCTGGATATCCTGAAAAACAGTCCTTCTGACCCAACGGATAGTTTGGAGTTTGATGATACATCCATGGCAGTTTTAGAAAATGCCGGTCAGAATAAGTCTTCCGATAATGAAAAAGTTGTACAACTTACAGCACGAATTGCTGAGTTGGAGTCGGCTTTGGAGGAGAAATCCAGTGTTTTTGATAGCAATTCTGAAAGGCTGGAGATAATGAGCGAATTGAACCTTCGGTTGGAATCAAGGCTAGAATTGCAAAGTGATGTGGCGGTGGGTATTGAGTCGGAATTCACGACTGAAGAGATTGAGAGGGCTAATGAAGAGACCGCTGCTTTGATTCATAAAGTCTCTGATCTGGAAAAACAGTTGGAAGAACAATTAGCAGATATGGCAGATGCTTTGCATAAAGCTGATGAAAAACAAATTGAATCTGAGAATAAAATTGATGAGTTGCAAGAAACACTTGCCAAGGCGAGTGACAAGAGCGGTGATCTTGAGTTATTAGAGAAGTTCAGGCAGGAGCATGCCGAGCATGTTGGTACTATCGAAGATATGTTGGCTGAGGAACAGGCCCAAGTTGCCAGTTATCAAATAGAGCATGCTGATGCCGAGGAGAAAATCAAGTCGCTAAGTGATGAAGTGTCAGAGCTGCGTTCTGCTGAGTACCAGCATGAATCTGATATGGCCAGTTTGCAGCAGGAACTGGATGAGAGTCGAGAATCTACTGCACCCGGTAAGAATACTTTTTCATCCACGCTGTCAACTAGTGAACGTATTTCTGATTTGGAAAATGATCTCATTGAAGCAAGGCAACTGACGGACGAGAAAGCTGCACATATCGCCAGTGAAAGAAATGAATTTCAGGAACTTATCGCAGAAAAAACAAACGCTCTGAGTGAAATGGAAACCCAAGTTGAAATCACTCGTAAAGAAAATGATGACCTGTTAGTGGTGTTGGATAGACAAACGGACAAGCAGACAGAAATGCGCGCGCAGCTAAAAACCAGTGATCAGGAAATTGAGCGCCTGGGTGTAATTGAAACCAAGCAGGACGAAGTAGACGAGTTGTTAAAGACAGAAAAACGCTATTCTGCCGATGCAGTGCAACGGATTGAGGATCTAGAAGAGCAACTAGAAAAATCTCGACAATCACAAATGAAGTTGGCTTCCGGGTATAACAGTGGCATGGAGGCTCAAAAGGAACTGGCTGAGCTAAGAGAGCACAATGACACTACTGCTACGGAGAAGACAGAATTTCAGCTGTTGCAAGATCAGTTGGTAACGGTTGCCGAAGAAAAACGTACACTTGCAGATCAAGTGAATGTAGGCATTTCTCAGATTACTGAATTAAGACGTGAGACAGGTCTTCAATCTCAAACCCTGGAAATTTTGAACCAACAGTTAGAGGATTCTAGAGAATCTGAAGCATTGCATCTTAAAAAATATAATCTGCTTGAAAATGATGTACAAAAAAATATTACAGACAGCGTGCAAGCAGGGCAGGAAACCGAGCGCATGCGTAAAGAAATGGAAGCACATGAACTAAAAATCGCAGAACTAACCAGCCTGTTATCGGATGCTCGCGCGGAGATAGAGCCCTCAGCTGCTTTTAATAAAGAGCCCTCAGCTGCTTTGCAGGAGGAAGACCACCAAGCCGGCGAAAATATGGTATCTGAAGTTGGTACTAAACCAGGGGATCTGTTCGACTATGCACCTGATGAAGCAGACAATCTCCGGCAGATAAAGGGAGTGGGTACTGCTGCTGAAAAGCAACTCAATTTCCTGGGTATTTATCATTTGAGGCAAATAGCCAATTTGGATAGTGCCAATGTGGATTGGGTTGAAAGTCATCTTAAGAATTTTAAAGGACGAATTCTGAGAGATGATTGGATAGGGCAGGCGTCATTACTGGTGAACACGAATCCACCCAGTTCTGAAAGTTCGGGTGTCGCACTGCATTAATTGATCTATATTGGAGCTGAATTGAAAATTTCAATTCAGCAATAAAGACGTAGCAGTCGAAAGCATGTTACGCTCCCGCCATGTTCACATATATAGATTCAAAAATACGTAAGCGGTTGATAGCAGAGGGTAAATTACGTCGTATAGATGCTAATGGCAAATTGCTTCTTGCCGACTCAGTGCCAGAGCCAGGCCAGTTATCAGTTAATATTTTAGGTCCTATACCTTTACCTCTTGCAACGTCAGCCTGTGAAATGCAGACCCAGTGGTACGCTTGCGTGCGCAATACTGAACTGAATAAAGTAGAAGAACTAGCCAGCGAGCTTCGTGCCTCAGATGGGCAGCACTTGTTTGCTTCGCTGGCGTCTTCCATGGCGGTGAATAGTATTTTACTCATTGGTGACCCTGATACCTGGAAAAACCCGCTGGTTAGAGTGCATTCCAGTTGTCTCACCGGAGATGTTTTTGGTTCTCAACGTTGTGAGTGTGGACCTCAGTTGGACCGGGCGCTAGAGCGTATATCTGAGGATAGTCAGGGCGGAATGCTGATATATATGTCCGGTCATGAAGGTCGAGGCATTGGACTGTGGGCGAAAGCCGTGACCTATTTGTTGCAGGATGCCGGTGAAGACACCTACCAGGCAAATCAGTCTTTGGGGCTGCCGGAGGATTGTCGTGATTTCAGTGAAGCGGCTGCATTATTACATTTTTTTATAGGCGAAAAAAAGTTTCGTTTAATGACCAATAATCCCAAGAAAATTAGCGATTTGAAGGCCCACGGGCTTAATAATATTGAACCTGTAAAACATCTGATTGGTGTCAGTCAGTGGAACAAAAAATACCTGTCAGCAAAACAGTCCAAGGGTCACAGGTTAGATGATGCTGACCTTAAGCTTGGGACTGAGGATTAAAAAATATAGTCTATGAGGGTGGCTTAACTACTACACACTTTTTAAATGTGGTGGTATGCCAGGCACGATAGGTGTGCTTCGATATACAATTAATGTTGATGGTTTTATCGGATTGGTCATGGTGTGGAGTGTCTATATTATAGAAGCCAGTGATGAATCGTTGTACACGGGTATTTCCACTGATGTAGAGCGACGATTTGGGGAGCATCTGAAAATTCATATGCAGGGAGTAGGTGTGGGAGCAAAGTACTTCCGTGGCCGGCGACCAGTTCGGGTTGTTTATATCGAAGCTGCTGATAGTCGGAGCAATGCATCAGTGAGAGAATCGGCTCTAAAGAAGCTTAGCCGTGTAGAAAAACTGGCGCTTATTTCCAGTGCATCCATACCGGGTGACAGGTAGCAGGTAGATCTGGCACGCTGCCTAACATCTGCCAGTTTGCTTCAGGTGTATGGAAGTCAGAGCCACAAGATGAGAGTAGTTGGAATTCTTCGCTCAGTGCGACCAGCATCTTGGTTGTATCTGGAGTTTGAGAGCCTGAATATATTTCTATTGCATTTCCGTCGAGTTGTTTGAATTCAGCAACAAGACTTTTAAGTCGAGTTCGGGTTAGTTTGTATTTAGCAGGGTGAGCCAAAACGGAGGTGCCGCCGGCCTGATGAATCCATGTGATGATATCCTGCATGGGTGCCCATAAATTTTTTACATCGCCAAGTTTGCCAGGGCCTAGATAATTTTTGTAGGCACTTTTTAGCGTCCTGCAAACACCGGTATTAACCAAATGCTGAGCAAAATGAGGGCGACCTATTTGCTTACCATCGGCCAGAGCCATAGCACCTTCCAGAGTGTGTGATATGCCTTTTTTGTATAGTTTTTCGGATATTTTATGAGCGCGTTTGTGTCGTGCAAGCGTTTGTTGTCGGGTTGCCTCAAGCATGGATTCGGAGTTTGGATCCACATTTAATCCAACAATGTGGACATTAAGGTTTTTCCAGCTTGTGGACAGCTCAACACCATTGATTAATGTTATGCCGGTTTGCTCAAGCGGCTCCTGATAGGCTGCCATAGTGTCGTGGTCTGTAATAGAAAACAGCGAGATGCCTTTTGCTTTTGCCAGGCAAAGCAGTTCTGTGGGTGTAAGTACGCCATCAGAATAAATACTGTGGCTATGTAGATCGGCTCGCATGGTAGCTCTTTATTCGGAGTCTTCGAATTCGTCCGGGCTGGTATCAACCATGTCGGCATTTTCGGCCTGTATGCCAATTCTAAAGGTTGCGTAACCTGGCATGACCAGCTGATTTAGTGCCATACCGAGCACCAGCCCATTGAACGGTGATTTTATTTCAGATCGATTGTTGTTGATTGGGTCGGTTACTATGCCGAGAATATCACCTATTTTTACCTTTTTGCCTAGTTTTACCTGACTAAACAATATTCCGCTTTGGTCCGAACGGATCCATTTCGCGTGGTAAAAGGTAGGTTTCGGTGTACCTAACAGGGTAGGTTTTCGGTACATATCCATGGTCGAGAGTAAGCTTCTTATGCCTTTTACACCGTGTGCTATCGCGTTTTCCTGTAAGCGCATCGGTTCACCAGCTTCCAGTGTTACCGCAGGAATACCCGCATCAGTGGCGGCACGACGTAGTGTCCCAAGGCCGCCATCGCTGTGCAATATTACCGTAGCACCGAACCCGCGGGTAAGTGCAAGTACCTGGGGGTTATTTAAATCTGCGCGCAGCTGGGGCAGGTTTGTTCTCCTGAAGGACCCTGTATGCAAGTCGACCAACGCGTCACAATACTGAATGACGCCAGTAAATAACGAGCTGGCAATTCTGGAAGCAGAGCTGCCTTTACTATTGCCGGGGAAAAAACGATTCAAATCACGGCGGTCAGGCAAATAGCGCGATGTTTCACGAAATGCCTGTAAATTTACAATGGGGATGCCGATAAGTTTACCACTGAGTTTTTCGGGTTTAATTTTGTTAAATACGCGGCGGATGATTTCAATGCCATTTAGCTCATCTCCGTGAACCGCGGCAGTCAGACACAGTGTTTTGCCAGGCTTGCTGCCATGAGCAACCAGTACTGGAGTGGCGACGTCGCCGCCTTCGTAGGATTGGCTCGCAGCCCATTTCAGGCGTTGGAAGCTACCTGGTGGAATTACCTGCCCGAACAGCTCCATCTCTAACTCAATATCACCCTGCTGTTTAGTGGCCTTGAATTCCGCCTTGTCTCCCGGATATTGCTTATCGAGCTTGGATTGAATCTCTTCCTTTTCTCTACCAGTATTTAAGTAGACAAGATCCGGATCCGGCTCAGATTTTGTTTTGACGCTCAAAGGAAGGGCGGGTTCGACTATGTTTTTGTCGACCTCGGATTCTTTTGGAATGCCTGGTAGGTCCGAGTCTTTGGTATTGGTTTCGGTATTAGCAATGGTTACATTTTGCGCTTCAGATGCTGGTTCTTCCTCAATGTGCGCAAACTCAGTAGCTTGTGAACCGGCCTGCTCATCTACTGGATTTTGTTCATCTAGGGTATTCTGGAGCAGCGTATCATCCGCGGCGATTGTGGTATTTTTCTCAAATAATGAGGTGTTGGTATCACTACAGGAGATTGTTAAGCAGGCAATAAGAAGTAATAGAAGGCGCGTAAACTTGAAATTTACGCGGAGGGCAGACATAGATCGTCCGGCAGGTACCTGCCTAGGTCTCTCTCGCATAGGTCCTCTACATTTATGCTTAGCTGCCTGGCAATCCATATTCCAGTCATTCCGCTATTTGGCGTACAAGGATACCAAAATAACCGATTTTGGCTGTGCTTTCAGTAGGATTTTTTATATGGGGTATCTCTGTTGGGCTGATTTGTGATGAATTTGGCGCTTTTTGCAGAAAAAGCCGACGCTACTCCACCCTGGGTTCGCATTGCAGGGCGGTACTTATTAGATAAGTTGTTGCATGGGCTGGGTAAATTGCGCAAGATCTAAGCTCCTTATTGGGTATTGAAATGCATTCATCATCAAATCGTTTACGTAAGTATGGCTGGTGTTATTTTTTCGAAATACAGTTAAGTGAAACTGAACAAGCAAGGACGTTTCCAGGGCGTGTAACAGCTGTTCATCGTACAGGTTTGGATATTGTTACGGAGCAATCTGAGATAAGTCTGCCCATGGCTGGAAAGTGGTTTGAGCTCCCTACTGAGCAAAGGCCCACGGTGGGAGATTGGGTTTTACTGGATGATACCTGTACTTCGATTGAACGCTTGCTTGGGCGTAAAAGTTTGTTTAAACGAATGGGTGCCGGGGAAAGTTCTGAAATTCAATTGATAGCAGCTAACATCGACACTTTGTTTGTTGTGAGCTCCTGCAATGATGAGTTTAACCTGTCCCGACTGGAACGTTTCCTTTCACTTGGTTTGGATGCATCAGTTGAAACGGTAGTAGTCCTAACTAAAGCTGATTTGACGAAAAATCCTGAGTATTTTGTGGACGAGGTGCGAAAACTAAAATCAGTTAGCCATCTTGAAGTGGTTAACGCTATCGATATAAATTCTTTGGCTGCACTACAGAGCTGGTGTGTGGAGGGCCAAACTATTGCCTTATTGGGTTCTTCGGGGGTCGGGAAATCAACATTGGTAAATACTCTGTCGAACAGCCAGGTTCAGTTGACCCGCAGTGTTCGGGATGTCGATAAACACGGTAGACATACTACCTCTCATCGATCTTTGCACTTGCTACCTGGAGGTGGTCTTATTTTGGATAGTCCGGGCATGCGTGAGATCCAGCTTGCAGATTCAAATGCCGGGTTAACGGATGTATTTGATGAGATTCAGGTTCTGGCAGCCCAATGTAAGTTTTCCAATTGTGCACACATAAGCGAGCCCGGTTGTCGTGTGAGCCAGGGTATTGCGCAGGGAGAAATTGATGCCCGGCGTTTAGAGAATTACATGAAACTACAGCGAGAACTGCAACATGCCAATGAGAGTGTTGCTGAAAGGCACAAGCGTTCGCGGGACAGAGGTAAGCTTATGAAGCAGCATCTGAGTACTAAAGCTCGCAAGTAGATGTGCCTTTGGGCAGTGCAGGACTGCCCTCAAGCCCTGATTTTTTAGTTGCGGCGTCTGGCTAGCATGAGTCCCAGCAAAGTAAATCCAAACAGACCCAAAGTTGCAGGTTCTGGTACTGAAGCTGGTGTGCCCCACAAGCGAATGTGGGAAACGCCGGGCTGCTGCCCACCATTGGTTAAAATACCTGCTGTTGTCCAGCTACCTGATGTTGCACCTTCTACATCATACAATGCAAAAGAGTTGGCTGCCTTGACGGTAATGTAGGCCACGGCTGAACCGAAATCCCAGGAACCTGATAGCGCACCGCCGTCCCCAAAGTCGATTTCACCAAGCAATGAAATATCCACTGCAACTCCCGTAGCGCCCAGAATAGCAGCTTCCACGGCTGATTCTGGATCTCCGCCGCCTGTATTCGAATAGATACCGTCGCCCCCGCCAGAATAATGACTGCTTGCTCCGGAAATACATCCATCGGAGATGAGATTAATCCCTGGTCCATCTTTGCAGAAAAGTACCGGATCTGTAAAAGCACTCGATGAGCAGAACAGGAATGTGGCTACAAGAAAAAAACGCGTGACTGACTTAGACATAGGACTACCCTCGAATGTATTTAGGCCGTCCTAGCCTTTTCGCCTTAGTTTACGAAGGTTGGAATTGTACCGCAAGCAAGGTTGTAAGTATTTTGTATAGGTTTTGTGATTTGGGCACAAGCGTATAGCTTTTTTTGCGTGCGCATTATATCTACAAAATTCTCGAAACTTGAAGTGTGCGAAAAAGCTTGCTGCGTAGCTGCAAAAAGGCCGGATATGATGCAAATCGTAGCAAGGGACATGATAGAATTATTGGGATTCGGTCTGCTCGTTGAATATTTTTGTGGCTAATTTACGCTCTATCTTTTCGCACTGGCAAACTCCTGAGAGATGCTTAATGCTGATGTCTGTGGCTATGCCCGTCGCATTTTCTACCTGGTTGGCCTTGTTGAATAACTTTGTCGTTGAGCAAGCATCTTTTACCGGTGTTGAACTGGGTTTCCTGCAAAGCCTGCGTGAAGTACCAGGTTTTCTTGCATTCACAATGGTTTTTGTTTTAATTTTTGTGCGTGAACAAACCTTTGCAGTGTTAAGTCTTGTGCTGCTGGGGCTGGGTGTTGCGAGTACCGGATTTTTTCCCTCTGAGCTGGGCTTGTATATTACTACGGTATTGATGTCAGTGGGCTTTCATTATTTCGAGGCGGCTAAACAGTCACTGTCGCTGCAGTGGTTGGAAAAAGATAGGGCTCCGCAAATACTTGGCCAGCTTATCTCAATTGGCGCAATTGCGTCGTTAGGTGTGTATCTGACACTTTGGTTATTGCTTGAGATTGTAGGGCTTGCGTATCAGTGGATTTTTCTTTTGGGAGGAGGGCTTTGTGTTTGCCTAGCTATTGTTATGTGGCTGGGTTTCCCGCATTTCGAAAGCCCGGTTGCTCAAAGGCAAAAACTGATCCTGAGAAAACGCTATTGGTTGTATTATGCGCTCACATTTTTTTCTGGGGCACGGCGGCAGATTTTCATGGTGTTTGCCGGGTTTATGATGGTTGAGAAGTTTGGCTATTCTGCCTCGGATATCGTGTTACTGTTCTTGGTGAATTATGTTTTCAATTGGATATTTGCAGAGAAAATCGGGCGTTTGATCGGGCGTATTGGTGAACGTCGAGCGCTTATTATCGAATATTTGGGCCTGATCGTAGTATTTTCCGCTTATGCTTTTGTGGAAGATGCTAAATTAGCGGCCGGATTGTACATTGTGGATCATATGTTTTTTGCGATGGCCATTGCGATTAGTACTTATTTTCAGAAGATAGCCGACCCGGCTGATCTCGCATCTTCAGCGGGTGTATCTTTCACTATCAATCATATCGCCGCAGTTATTGTACCAGCAGTATTGGGTTTGATCTGGATACATTCTCAGGCAATTGTTTTTTTTACGGGTACTGCATTCGCAGTTGCTTCTTTATTATTAGCCTTAAATATGCCCCTGCGCCCCAGCGATGGAAATGAAGTGACTCTATTACGGTTTGGAAGTTCATGACTACTACTGTATATGATTTTTTCGATCCTGAGACAGGATCATTTAGTTATTTGCTTGTCGAAGAAGCAAGCGGACAGGCAGCGATTATTGACCCGCTGCTTAATTTTGACGGACCCAGTGGAGCTGTTAGTTGTGCTGGGGCTGATGCCATTGTGAAAAAAGTGGGTAGTCTCGGTGTGGATGTCCGCTGGCTGCTTGAAACGCATATCCATGCCGATCATTTGAGTGCCTGTGCCTACCTGAAAAAACAGTTTCCAGCGGCATTGTCGGCAATCGGTCAGCATGTAATAAAGGTTCAGGCGCGATTTTCAGCGATTTTTTTCCCGGGTTCCGAAATAGCACAGGATGGTGGGCAATGGGATAAACTGTTGGGAGAGGGCGACGAGCTTAAGCTGGGGGAGTCGCGTATTAAAATCCTGGAAACACCGGGTCATACGCCCGCTTGCTTGACCTACTTAGTAGATGGCTCGGCTTTTGTTGGGGATACCTTGTTTATGCCTGATTATGGCACTGCACGATGCGATTTTCCGGGTGGGGATGCAGCTACACTGTATCATTCTATAAAAAAAATATTTGCGCTGGATGACGCCACTCGTATTTATTTTTGTCATGACTATCCGCCATCGGGTCGGGTAAAGTCTTGCTCTTCAAGCCTTGGGGAGCAGAAAAAAGCCAATATTCATATCGCAGAGTCTGTATCTGAGTCAGAATTTACGAGTAGTCGTATAGCGCGGGATAAACAGCTATCCATGCCCTTACTCATTTTGCCTTCACTGCAAGTAAATATACGGGCTGGTCAGTTCCCTGAGCCTGAACAGAATGGGCTTGTATTCCTGAAAATACCGCTCAATATATTTGAGTGAGCCGGTATTGGGTAAATGGAGCAAATTCTAGGGTTAAATGGCATTTGAGGAATATATGGGATTTAGATTAACTAAAATATACACGAAAACAGGAGATCAGGGCGACACTGGGCTCGGCGATGGTACGCGCATAAAAAAGTCTGCATTGCGCATGGATGTTATAGGTACCGTGGATGAGCTAAATTCCTGGGTAGGTGCAATCATCAATGTTATGGCTGGCGGAACAGAAAAACTTGATACGGCCAGGTCCTATCTGTCTGGATTGCAGCATACGCTGTTCGATTTAGGGGGCGAGTTAGCCATTCCGGGAAGTGAGCTGATAGATGCAGAGGATGTAAATCAGGTAGAAGTAAATATTGATCGACTCAATGAAGATTTGGAGCCTTTGAAAAATTTTGTTTTACCCGGTGGCAGCGAATGTGCCTCCCGAGTGCATTTGAGCAGAACCTGTTGCAGGCGAGCCGAACGTTTACTTGTTTCTCTGATGGAAGGTGGCAAGATTAATCCATTCTCGGTTCAGTTTATTAATCGCTTGTCCGATTATTTTTTCGTACTGTCTCGATATGTAATCGTGGCAGCTAAGAAACCCGAGGTGCTCTGGCAACCAAAGGGTAGCATTACGCGTCCATAGTCCAGGAGTAAAATTTATGAGTACGGTCCTTACCAATATTAACAGTGAGTCCGATTCTGTAGGCGTGCCGGTGCGATTTGTTACCGCCGCCAGCCTTTTTGATGGGCACGATGCCGCGATTAATATTATGCGTCGAATTCTGCAGAGCTTGGGGGTGGAAGTTATTCATCTGGGGCACAATCGGTCGGTATTGGAAATTGTAAATGCCGCTATTCAGGAAGATGTGCAGGGTATTGCCATTAGCTCCTACCAGGGCGGGCACATGGAGTTTTTCAAATACATGTTGGATATGTTGAATGAGCGTGGAGCAGGGCATATTCAAATATTTGGAGGAGGTGGGGGCGTTATTATCCCCTCTGAAATTTCTGAACTCGAAACATATGGGGTAAGGCGTATTTATAGTCCGGAAGACGGACAGAAAATGGGTCTGAAAGGCATGATAGAGGATATGGTTTCCCATTGCCGGTTTGATCCAGCGAAAATCAATCCTGTCGATAGAATCGCCGGGAAAGCTGATAATTGGTCGTCTTTATCACGCAGGATTACTGCCATCGAGAATGGTGGGTTCACAGATGATGATCGCTCCGGATTGAAAAAAATGCTGGCGACAGTTGAGCGTACAGTTCCGGTGTTAGGTATTACCGGAACGGGTGGTGCCGGGAAGTCTTCGCTAACAGATGAACTAGTTCGCAGATTCAGGCTGGATTATGACGATACTTTGAAGATCGGTATTGTTGCAATAGACCCCACTCGCCGTAAAACCGGTGGTGCCTTGCTGGGTGACCGAATTCGTATGAATGCCATTGATAGTGATAATATTTTTATGCGTTCGATTGCAACCAGGTCGACACTCACAGAAGTGCCTGAACATTTATCGGATGTTATTGGTGCGATGCGTCTTTCTGGCGTGGACTTGGTGATCGTTGAAACACCTGGCATTGGCCAGGGAGATGCGGGGATTGTTCCATTTGTAGACTGTTCATTATATGTGATGACGCCGGATTTTGGTGCAGCCAGTCAGCTAGAAAAAATAGACATGCTGGATTTCGCTGATTTAGTTGCGATTAATAAATTTGAACGCAATGGTGGGCCTGATGCTTTGCGTGATGTGGCCAAGCAGATACAACGCAATCAGGAAGCTTTCGATGTGGGTGTAGAAGAGATGCCGGTCTATGGGACCGTCGCTTCACATTTTAACGACGATGGTGTTACGGCCTTATACCAAGGTTTAAAAACCAGGCTCTGTGAATTGGGTTTGGCCCAGGCTGAGGGACGTTTACCCGTCGTCTCAGGTAAATTTTCAACGGGCGAATCGGTCATTGTGCCGGCTTCTCGTGCTCGATATCTCGCGGATATAGCAGATGATGTACGTGGCTATCATCGTCGTGTGAGGGCACAAATGAAATTGGCTCGAGAGATTCAGCAGCTTGAAGCGACGAAGGAGATGCTGGGCAACAATGGCAACCTGGATTTGGATGTATTGATAGGTGAACGTGAAAATCAGGTAGATGCCGCTGCACGAAAACTGGTTGCTGATTGGCCCGATACCCAGGCCCGGTATGCGAGTGACGAATTTGTAGCCACTGTTGGGGGACGTGAGGTTCGCACTCCGCTTACTCATACAAGTCTTTCTGGCACTTTGCTACGTAAAGTATCGCTGCCAAAATATCAGGATCATGGTGATCTTCTTAAATGGCTGATGTTGGAAAATTTACCGGGTAACTTTCCTTTTACTGCCGGGGTATTTCCTTTTAAACGTGAAGGTGAAGATCCCACACGAATGTTTGCTGGTGAAGGAGATGCTTTCAGGACCAACACACGTTTTAAAAAGCTTTCAGAGCATGCTGTAGCAAAACGCTTGTCTACGGCATTTGATTCGGTCACTTTGTATGGCACTGATCCTGATGAGCGCCCTGACATATATGGGAAGGTGGGAAACTCAGGCGTATCTATCGCCAGTCTTGATGACCTGAAGGTATTATACGAAGGTTTTGATTTGTGTGATCCTGCAACTTCAGTATCGATGACCATAAATGGACCGGCACCAACATTGTTAGCCCAGTTTCTCAATGTTGCGATTGACCAGCAGGCTGATCAATTTCGCGTGGAGCATAGCCGTGAGCCCAATGAAGAAGAGTTTGCTGAGCTGAAGTGTTATGCCTTGGAAAATGTGCGCGGCACTGTACAGGCTGATATTCTGAAAGAGGATCAGGGGCAGAATACCTGCATTTTTTCTACTGAATTCAGTCTCAAAGTCATGGGCGATATACAGGCTTATTTTGTTGAGAATAAAGTGCGTAATTTTTATTCAGTATCTATATCCGGTTATCATATCGCTGAAGCCGGTGCTAATCCTATTTCTCAATTGGCATTTACCCTGGCTAATGGATTCACCTATGTGGAAACGTATTTAGCGCGGGGAATGCATGTAGATGATTTTGCTGCGAATTTGTCATTTTTCTTTTCTATTGGTATGGACCCTGAATATACGGTGCTTGGTCGAGTTGCCCGACGGATTTGGGCTGTGGCTATGCGGGACAGATATGGTGCTAATGAACGCGGCCAAAAACTGAAGTACCATGTCCAAACCTCCGGCCGATCCCTGCATGCCCAGGAAATGTCATTCAATGATATTCGTACGACGCTTCAGGCACTCATTGGTATATATGATAACTGCAATAGCTTGCACACCAACGCTTATGATGAGGCCGTAACTACGCCAACAGAGGAATCCGTGCGTCGCGCAGTGGCGATTCAATTGATTATTAATCGGGAATGGGGTTTAGCCAAAAATGAAAATCCAAATCAGGGTGCTTTTGTTCTTGAAGAGCTTACCGATCTCGTAGAAGAAGCAGTGCTTGTGGAATTTGAGCGCATTGCAGATCGTGGTGGAGTCCTGGGGGCGATGGAGACAGGTTATCAGCGGGGTAAAATTCAGGATGAATCCATGTTCTATGAGCACAAGAAACACGATGGCAGTTTGCCTATTGTGGGTGTAAATATGTTTGAAGGAATCGAGCCTGATGGAGAGCAGGAGATTGAGCTGGCACGCTCCACTGAAGATGAGAAACTTAGCCAGATTAAGCGCCTGCGGGATTTTAAATCGCGTCATAAGGAAAACAGCGCTGAGGCTCTGGATCGCCTTAAACAAGCCGCCATAAACTACGAGAACGTTTTTGCAGAGCTGGTTAATGCCGTGCGTTATTGTACGCTTGGAGAAATTACCGAGGCATTATTTGAGGTCGGTGGTAAGTATCGGCGTAATATGTAGTTTTTGAGATAACTTTTGCATCCAGGTCAATGCGGCAAAGTCTGGATTGTCGGTCTCAGTGAGAATGTGAATTGCACAAAGCATGGTTTGATAATACTTCCAGTACGCGACAACTGGCTACCTGATTGTGCATACACTCGTCGATCATGCGTTCAAGTTCAATTTTTAATGCGTTAAGTCGCTCGAGCCGGCTATTCACCTCTTCCAAATGTCTGCGGGCAATACTGTCTGCTGCCCCGCAGGATGATTGGGGCGCACTGGTAAGATCCAGTAATTCACGTAGGACATCCAACGAGAAGCCCAGCTCTCTTCCATGGCGAATGAAGGTGAGTTGTTCAATATGATGGCTATTGAACCGGCGCTGGTTGCCGTTTGTGCGCATGGAGGGTGATAAAAGCCCAATTTTTTCATAATAACGAATGGTCTGACTGGCGCATCCTGCTATTTGTGACAGAGTTCCAATAGTGTATTGCATTTTTTCTTGAACCTACATTCGTTGTAGGTTTTAGAATAGCGTGACTAAATCAGTATTCCTAGCTTTGAGATTAGAAAGCGATAGAACGAGACCAGAAAATGTCTGCGAGTTGTTGTGAAGAAATAAGCTTTGATGGCGATAGTATACGCTACAAACGTGCACTTTGGACGGTGATTGCTATTAATGCGGTGATGTTTTTTGTGGAGATCAGCGCTTCATTTGTTTCCGGCAGTCAGGCTTTACAGGCAGATGCGCTGGATTTTCTGGCTGACTCGGTGACCTACACGGTGACTATACTGGTGGTGGGTAAAAGTTTGAAAGCACGGGCAAATGCAGCCCTTTTTAAGGGAGCTTCCCTGGCATTTATGGGCTTAGGTGTATTGGTCTCTACCGTTTACCATTTGTTAAATGGCGGGGTTCCCGGTGCTGAGGTAATGGGAGTCACTGCTGGGCTCGCTTTAGCGGCTAACCTGGCCAGTGTTATTGTGCTGATTAAGTTTCGTGATGGAGACTCCAATGTGCGCTCAGTCTGGATTTGTACTCGAAATGATGCATTGGGAAATATCGCAGTACTTTTTGCAGCCTGGGGTGTGTGGGAAATAGATTCAGCGCTCCCTGATCTTATTGTGGCGGGGTTTATGGCCAGTTTGTTTCTTTATGGTTCTGTTCAGATTGTTAGACATGCCTTGCGTGACCGAGAGGCTGGAGTACTTGCTACCGGATCTGCCTCAACGTGTTAAATTTTTCATTTTGTTCATTGCTGGATTATAGTTCCAGACCGCCCCGGTTTTAGATAGCCCGGTTATTGCTGGTTTGCGTGGACCTCTCCGTTTGCATTGCTTAAAGTATCTTAGCAGGATTCACCAGAGTCCGGCACAATACTGCCCTAAATAATAACATCAGGAAGTTTGTCGCTAATGAAGCGGACAGAGGAATTATCCGTCGAGGAACTTTGGCAATCGTGGTGTAAAAACCGCTCCTCAGAAGACTGTCTGATGATTGATTTTTTTAATGAATGCATCTCAACTTCGTTCGAATTTGGCCATTTGCCACCGGCTGAAGTATTTAGGGTTTTGCTCGGGTATTGGGCTAGCAAGGGGTGAATTTTGCCTCTTTTGTGCAAATAATTTGTTCGTTTTTGGATCTGGACAACATCCAGTTTATCCAATATCCTCCAGTTTCGCATCGATCCCTAAGGACGATGACGTAGTGATATACACCAAAAACTTGAAGTAGGACCCGATCCGGCAAAGGACAGGTACCGACAACTTTCCATGGATGGCTTGTTGAAGTGTCCTTTTCCAGTGTTCGGTATTACTGGAGAACGTTAATGAATATCCATTCCTTCAAACAGTGGAAAAATGAGTCCCGCAAAATCTCGATGGTAACCTGTTACGATTTCTGGTCGGCCAAAATTCTTGATAAATCAGACGTAGATTGCTTGCTGGTTGGCGATTCCCTTGCGCTAGTAATGCACGGTTTTGATTCAACCGTGCATGCCACCATTGAACTAATGGAAGTACATGTCCAGGCAGTAGCACGTGGTGCAAAAAACAAATTTATTATCGCGGATATGCCCTTTTTGAGCTGTAGCAAAGGGCTTACAGTGGCCATGGATGGCGTACAAAGGTTAATGCAGGCAGGTGCCCATGCGATAAAGATAGAGGGCGATAATGGGCATCAGGTAGAGCTAATAACACATATCGTGGAGGCGGGGGTCCCTGTCATGGGACACCTTGGGCTTACTCCGCAATCAGTTCATGCGCTGGGTGGACATCGAGTTCAGGCCAAGGCGGAGGCACAAGCAGAAAAATTGCTAGCAGGTGCCAAGTCTTTGGAACAGGCCGGGTGTTTTGCCCTGGTACTTGAATGCATCCCCAGTAAATTGGGAAATAAGGTTAGTCGCAGTGTAGGTATTCCCAGTATAGGTATTGGCGCTGGGGTTGATACGGATGGCCAGGTACTTGTGCTTCAGGATTTGCTTGGCGTTGATCCGGAGTTCTCGCCTAAATTTTTGCGGCGGTACGCGGACAGTGAAAATCTTATTCGTGAAGCAACTAATCAATTCCATGCCGATGTTGTTGGTCAAAGCTTTCCAAATGCTGGGGAGTCCTATCAATGAAAATTACCAGATCGATTACTGAATATAAGCGCTGGCGCAATTCCTTAAATTGTACGGCACTTGGCTTTGTTCCTACCATGGGAGCGTTACATATCGGTCATGCATCTCTGCTAGAGCGTAGCGTTGCAGAGTGCGAACTCACTGTATTGAGCATTTATGTAAATGCTGCACAATTTGACAATGCGGGCGATCTTGCCAATTATCCGGATTCTCGGGAGCAGGATTTGGCCCTGGCGGAAAAATTGGGTGTGGATATGGTTATACTGCCGGAATATGATCAGATGTATCCTGATAATTATCGCTATCAGGTAGATGAAAAGGTGTTTAGCCAGAAATTATGCGGTGCACATCGTTCGGGTCATTTCACTGGTGTTTTAACCGTTGTAATGAAATTGTTGAATATAGTTCAAGCGCATAAAGCTTACTTTGGTAAAAAAGACTATCAGCAATATAGATTGATTGCCGACATGGTAGAGGCTTTTTTCCTTGGTACCGAAATAGTCGGTTGTGAAATAGTTCGAGAGCCGGATGGCTTGGCTTGTAGTTCAAGAAACGTTAACTTGTCCGATCATTTCAGAAAGCTGGCGCCCAAGTTTAGGCAGTTGCTTATGCGAGATCTTTTGGATGATGAGGTGGCAGGGGCCCTCAGCTTGGCTGGGTTTGAGGTAGATTATATTGAGACACTTGAGAAGCGTCGATATGGTGCTGTAACATTGGGTGAAGTCAGATTGATTGACAATGTATCGCTATTTGAGGAGGGGTTGTGATTTTATGTCTGGACGTAGGTAATACGCAGATTTTTAGTGGGGTTTATAAAGGCGATGAATTGCTCGTGCAGTTCCGACGTACATCGCAAATTAGAAGTTCCTCTGATGAGCTGGGTGTATTTTATCGCGGGGTCTTGCGTGAGAATAATATCGATCCTGATAATATTAATACTGTCGTTATATGTTGCGTTGTACCTGATCTACTCTATTCTCTGCGTGCCTGTTGCCAGAAATATTTTGGCGTAGAGCCTTTGGTGCTGAAACCCGGAGTTAAAACCGGCTTGCGAATCCTCTATCGGGATCCGCATGATGTAGGTGCTGATTTGATAGCTGATGCGGTTGGTGCAATAAAATTATTTCCTAACAGGAATTTTATTATCGCTGATTTCGGCACAGCGACGACCTTATGTGCTGTTACCCGGAAGCGAGAATTTTTGGGTGGCAATATTTTACCTGGTGTTAGGCTGGCAATGGATGCGCTTGAATCCAAAACTGCGCAATTGCCTTCTGTTGAAATTGTACCGCCAAAGGCGGGCCTGGGCAGAACAACAGTAGAGAGCATTCAGTCTGGATTGTATTGGTCAAATGTGGGCATGGTAAAGGAGCTGGTGAGTAGAATAACCGAGGAAGTTTTTTCTGACAGTCCGCCCATCGTTATTGGAACTGGGGGATTTGCGCAGTTATTTAGCCGGGAAAAACTGTTTGACCATGTCATTCAGGATTTGATATTGGTTGGTTTGCGGGAAATCGTGCGCTTGAATAGTGATTTTTGTGCAGATGACCGGGAAATACTTACGCAGAAGAAGTCAATGAGGTAATGCTGACGCTAACACTGAGTTTATTTTTTGATGCTCCAGGATAATTTTAGCCAGAGGCGCTCGTGAAAGTAGTACAGCAATAGTTTGGCGATGACTTCTATTGCGCCGACTTCAATGGCCAAAGTTATTTCACCACTCATTACAAATACTGCAGCCATAGTGGTCAGCGTGGCTATTATTCGCCAGCTTATTGCCTTTGCTATACTGATTTTCCTGCTGGTTTCACCAACTGTATTTTTGTTAACGCTATTCATGGATATATTATATTCGTTTTGGTTGATGGCCTCACACCTTACATCACACTTCACAGATCTTCTAAAGGTTTGTGGGAGTAGATCCTAAGTGATTAATAATTATATAAAAAATAAAAATTATGGGCCAGGCTTCAGACTGTAGCTGGGTCTTTAAAGTTTGTATTTGGCCCCTAGTTCGCTACCACCGGAAACAGTGCCAATGCCACGAATACCGATCCCGGTATCAGACATGTGGACGCCACCGGTAGAGGCAATATTATCTCTGCGGGAAGCATACCATACGTAGGCGCCAGCATATTCAGCGGGTGTAGGTACCTTGGCTGTTGGGATGCTTGATGGGACAATTTTTGGCAAATTGAGGCTGCTGATTGATGTTTCGCTCATGCCAAGTGCTGCGGGGCCCCTCAGGTCGGAATCAATAGGTCCTGGAGCTACTCCGTTTACCTTTACGTAAGGCGCAAATTCAAATGCCAGTTGACGAATCAGGCCTACCACCGCATGTTTGGCAGCGGTATAGAGCGGTCCTCCACCATTTGGGTAAAATCCTGCATTGGATACGGTAAATACCAGCGAGCCCTCACTCCTGACTAACGCAGGCAAGGCAGCCTTGGCAAGTAACATGTAGCCTTTTACATTGATATGAAATAGTTCATCAAAGGACAGGTCGATGCGTTCTTCAGGTAGAGCATCTAAAGAGGTGGAATAGTCCCAAATTCCCGCATTTCCAATTGCACAATCCAGTTTGGCGTATTTCTCCAGACACAATGCCACTGCTCGTTTGTTGTCTTGCAGCGACCGAACATCTCCGCAATAGCTACTGAGCTCAGCACCGTAACAGCTATTAAGAGCGGCCAGTTTTTCTTCAGATTGATCAAAGGCCAGGACTTGTGCGCCTTCTTCAATAAATCGGTCAACTATGGCCCGGCCCAGGCCAGAGCCTGCCCCGGTTACCAGAGCAACTTCACCTTTAAGAGAACTCATCAACTATCACTCTTATTATTATCCAGGATTGTTGTTCAAGGAGCGTTGCGAATTTCATCTTGTAGAAATTCTATGACGGCCTGGGTAAAGGCATCATTCTTGTCACCGGTTACCATATGTCCGGCACCGCTCACGTCGACAAATTTCGCGTGAGGCACCTGGTCAAGAAATAACTGGGCGCCTTCAGAACTTAACAGATCGCTTTGCTTACCTCTGACCAGCAGTGTGGGTATCCGCAAAGCGCGTGCGGCTTTTTCTAATACAGCCGGGTCTCGCGGAGGCCTGGCTTCAGTATCACCAAAGCGCATAAAGCGGGGATCCCAGTGCCAGTGCCAGCGTCCATCTTCAGTGCGTCGCAGATTTTTCTTCAGGCCGCTTAGGTCTTTTGGTCGTTTTCTGTGCGGGTTGTATGTGGCTATGGCATCGGCTACTTCTTCGAGGCTCTCAAAACCGCCGGGCTTGCCTCTCATAAAACTAACAATGCGATCAACGCCCTTTGATTCAACTCGAGGAGCGATGTCCACTAATACCAGTCCAGCCATCAAGGACGTTTCTGCATTGCCCTCGGTTAATAGTGCTGTCATGCCACCCAGCGAAGCGCCGACCACCACGGGTTTTGAATTAAGTGTGGCCATAATCGCGCGCAAATCCGCGGAGAATCGTTCCATTCCATATACGCCATCGGCAGACCAGTCACTTTCGCCATGACCGCGTAAATCTACTGAGATTGTATACCAGCCCTTGCTCGCCAGTACTTTGGACGTACCGGCCCAGGAGTGACGGGTCTGGCCGCCACCGTGGAGTAAAATGACTGGTGGGTCTTCTCGTGAACCCCACTCTTCTCCACGAAGTACAATGTCCTGGAAACCCTTGAATTCTATAGCGCTATGTGACGGTTCTATGTGCCTGACTCCTGCAGTAAAATGCCATACTAGTTTGCACTCATGGTACAGTTTCTAGCTACGATTAATCGATGTTATACCGATTGAGCTGGATATAATCACCTGCTTTGCAGGTAAGCGCAACAAGTGACGTACATAGTTCTGATAAATTGATAAATTTATTGGTTTTTGCTTACTCAGTGAATAGTCAATGAGTAGAAAGGAGAGCGCATATTTAGCTTGTCTTTAAATTTATTATTGTTTATAAGACTACTCTGTAAATTCTCAATAAAGTGGAGCATTCTACCACTAATTTTTTTTGTCAGTTCTATGGAGGCTAAGCAGTACGTCAGAGCAGTAATAGCAAACAGTATTAGACTCAAATATAAAATTTAAAAAACAGGGGCTATATATGTATATCTGCAATAAGTTGAGGTCACGTTCCGTGACCCTGATATTCCTTTCTATATTTTTGTGTGTGGGTAGCACCTATGCTGAAGAAGGTAATTCTTCTCCTGCAAAGGGCTCTGCCCAAAGATTAATGGAGGAGATGGTTGTCACCGGTACGCGTAAAAAGACAGCTGATGAACGGATTCAGGATGTTCCTATTGCCATGAGTGCCTTTAATGGAGATCAGCTCGAAGCACTACAGGTGCGCAATATCGAAAACCTGTCATTCAGTATGCCGAACGTGCAACTGGACTCGGTGGGCACGGTAAAAGGTGCGGCAAACTTTTCAATACGGGGGCAAGGTATTAATAGCTCCATCCCCTCAGTTGATCCAACAGTTGGGGTGTTCGTTGATGGTATGTATTTGGGCGTGTCCTGGGGTGTGAATTTTGACACATTCGATCTCGAATCTATTGAGGTATTAAGAGGCCCCCAAGGGTTATTGTTTGGTCGAAATGTCACAGCCGGTGCAGTTGTCGTCACAACACGACAACCCAGTCATGATTTTAGTTTGCGTACAAAAGTGGGTATCACTGATGACAATGACCAGACTTATGGTCTCTCCATGACGGGCTCTTTGGTACCGGATAAACTTGCAGGCAAGTTGGCGCTTTACTATCGCAATGATGCGGGCTATTTCGAAAATGTTTCTACTGGGGACAATCATTTTGGCGCTGGTGAAACCTATCTTGCTCGGGGTGCGGTCACCTGGAGTATTACTGATGCATGGGATACTACGTTTAGCGTGGAAGTCGGCAAAGATCAGTCTGATTCAGCACCGTCCTACACGCCGTTTGATTCTTCACGACCGGGCTTTGTACATGAGCGTCCAGGGGATTTCAAAATCAAAACCCATGTCGATTCGGGATTGGGCAATTTTGGTGATACAGATTGGTATAATATTATTCTGAACAGTACGCTGGATGTCGCATTTGGAGACGGCTCAATTACCGGTATTGTTACTTATCGTGATCTTGAACAAAATGGAGAGATTGATCTTGATGGAACGGACATTCCTGGTTTTGAGTTTCATAGCGGTGCAAATCTTGAGCAGGATCAGACGTCTTTTGAGTTGCGCTATTCGGGCCGATTTTTTGATGACAAGCTGGATCTGACTGTGGGTGGTTATTATTTTGAACAGCAACAACGGTATTATGCGTTCAGAGAACTGGACTTCACATCTTTAGGTGCTGCCGCGCCCACACCGCATTTTAACTATGGTGGTATTGTTAACCATGAAACATGGGGTGTGTTCGTGAATGGTGATATCAGCCTGACGGAACAATTGACCTTGTCTTTGGGCGTTCGTTATACCTATGAAGAAAAAGACGCATTAGTAGCCATTGCACTCTTATCTACTGCCAGCGATTTGCCCGGTGGTAGATTTACGGGTGGGTGTGAAAGAGAAGGAAAAATTACCTGCGGCGGGGATTTTGTAGACGATGACGACTGGAATAGTGTAACGCCTCGGATTTCCATGCAGTACTACTTCACTGATGCAACCCATGCCTATGCCAGCTTTACCAAAGGCTTTAGAAGTGGTGGCTACAACCTGAGAAATACCAGTCCTAGCCAGCGTCCGGGTCCTTGGGATGAGGAAAGTCAGGACAGTTATGAAGTGGGCTTGAAGAGCGAAATACTGGATGGTCGGGTGCGATTTGGTGCTGCATTATTCTTAAATGAAATCCAGGATATGATTCGCGAGGTAATTACCGAAGATCCGGATACGGGTGGTTCTTTGCAAGTCATTCAGAATACTGCTGATGCAGATGTCTGGGGTGTGGAATTCGATGTTCAGTGGCTGGCAACAGATAATTTACTCATCTACCTGAACGTGGGGCATTTGGACGACGAATATCAGGAAATTCTTGCTGATTTGAGTTTAGATGGTGTTGTGGATGAAACCGACTTGAACTTGTCTCTGCCTCGCTTGGCTAAATGGACTGGGTCTATCGGGGGTAACTATGATATTCCTGTCGACTCGGGGCTGTTTACTATACGGCTTGGGTACAGTCGTCGGACTTCTGGTTTTTTCAGTGATTCGAATGTTGACACTTTACCAGGCATTTCATTTTCCAGTGCGGATGAAAAATGGAAGTTTAGCCTGTATGGCAAAAATCTCTTGAACCAGGTTTTGCATGTCACGCAATTCAGTATTGGTAAACCTGTTGCATCTGAGCGAGCAGCAGTTTCGGCATTCTCGCCCATTAAAAAGGGCCGGGTGATTGGAGCAGAATTTACCTATCAATTGTAGGTTCTGATCTTGTTGTATAGACCTGCTTAGTTAAGGGGTCGATTAAAGTCCTCACTTTGTGAGGACTTTTTTTTGCGATATTCTTTTACATGTGCGACATGGCATAGTGTATGACTAGTCTTGTCATAGATTAATATTGCAGGGTTTTACGCAGCGCAATAAATTTGCCTGTGCATTAAGGTGTCATCACAAGTGACAAAGGGTTATACAATATGGAATTGGGAATTAAAGGCCGTCGAGCGGTTATAACTGGTGCCAGCGGCGGTATTGGTCGTGCTATTGCAGAGGGCTTGGCTGCTGAAGGTGTCGAGGTTGCCC
>JAHRWB010000009.1 GCA_019090385.1 Pseudomonadales bacterium
AGCAGATTAGTTTTCTGAATCGCAATAGCTGCCTGACTGACTATGGCGCGCAACATGTCAATTGTTTCTGTGTCAAACTCAATGATTTCACCATCACTCGACTTTTTATTGATAAATTGAATCACGCCGGTCACCTGTCCCCGATGATCCCGCATAGGTAGAGTCACAATTGACTGTGAACGATAGCCGTAGTTCTGATCAAACCCCCGATTGAACACGTAGCGCTCAGAACTGCGGATTTGATAAGCATCGGCAATTCTAAGTTCCTCACCAGACAGAGCCACATACCCAGCGATAGATTGATCAGACAGGCGAATCTGAGTCTCCTGAAATTTAACTTTAATCGAATCATTCTGAGCAAGTTTAAAAACCAGCATGGGCTCATCGGCGGACTTGTCAACAAGATACAGGGAACCCGCATCACAATTAGCAATGGCGCGCGCTTCAGTTAATATGGTCTCGAGTAGCTTGTCCGGCTCTACTTGGGCGCCGAGGGCCAGCCCAATATCAGTAAGCTGGGTTATTTGTTTACGCTTAAGACCAAGATCAGCAAAATGCAATGCTATAAGCTGCTGGCTTTTCCAATAGTGTTCAGCATGAGTAAGAAACTGGACTAACCCAGCCTTGGGAAAATCAGTTATATAGAGATCGCAACCAACTGTGCCGGCTACGCTCCCTGACGAGGCTTCCAGCCCTACAATAAGGGCATGGGGATATGCTGCTCGTATCTTATTCCCAAGCTGCAAGCACAGCTCAGTTGTTATAAAAACAAGAGCAACCAAGGTATCAACATTACCAAACTCTGTATTGCAATAGTCAGTTTCCGCTATAGATTCATGATCCGACAAAGACTCACAAACCCGTATAGATTCACAAACTGACCAGTTATTTTGCAGAGCTGATGCTACTAAATCTTTATATCCAGGATAGACAGGCCCACGCTCCTCTCCACGCAGAATAAAGAGCATTTTGGGCTGCTGGCCTGCCCCAGTATCATTCATAATAATCAACGCAGTTTTTCTAAAGTACTGCTATAGTATGACCTCTGCTAGGCGCATGAACTGGCATGAGTTCACAATTATCCTATTTTTCTTCCATATCAAGAGTTTGGCACAGCACTCAGGCGATCCAGGCGTGTCGACAGTGCAGACATTCGACTATTGAGCTGCAAGCGATATGCATCAATAGCCTCAATGGCTTTCTCATTTTCCTTAACACGCAAGGCCAGTCCCGCTTCCAGCTTTGCTACGATTTGACGCGTAGCATTTGCCTGGTCGACCATATCCCGCTGCTGGCTAACCAATTGCCGCACACGCAAATCCACCGAAGTTAAGCTGTCCTGTATTTTTTGTTGCAAGCCTATTGCAGAATCATGTCGGCTCACATCACCTTTCAGGGTCTGTAGACTTGTATTGATGCTCGCCAAGGTAGCGGCATTCTTTTTCAATACAGTCTGATTATCTACAATCCACTTTTTGTTCCGCTTATTGGTGACATCCCAAAGCTTTCTGATCTCATCTTCCCATCGTTCCAGTTTCTGCCCAGTATCTTTGCCGGACTCAGCCATCACATCATCGGTACGCGTTGATCGATCCTCAAGCCGGGCCAGTCGCCGGGAATCCTCTTCTATTCGACTCAGCAGTTCAGAAAGCTGCTCAGCCTGAACAGTGATAAACCAACCTGCTCCCATCACTCCAGCTATTAGAACGAACAGAACGATATTAATACCAAATGACCGAGGCTTAGCAGTGCCAGCGTTTCGCCCTGAACTGGCACGCACACCAGCACTGCGACCTCCGTTTCTATACCCACCACCTTCGTCCGGGTTTGCACTAATGCGCTTGGGCATAGTCAGTCTAGCCTCTTAATAAAAAAATGGAGGAACTCCACGCAATCATGCGTCTATAAAAATTCGAGAACACCCCACAATACAGCAGCCAAAATAAAGCCATGCATAATCACACCTTTTACACTGGTCATCGGGCCTTGCTTACCCATAATCCCATTGACTTCCAATAAACCAATGATAACCAGGGAAACTATTAGTCCGGTTGATCCAGCGACCGGGCCGTGTGATAAAAAATGCGTACTTGAAGCCATAAAGAGCAACATGGGAACCGAAAACAAAGTATTAGTTCGCGAGGCCAAAGCGGCCTTTGGTGCCGCTCCTGCAGCCTCAGGTAAAGCTTCACCACCATTTTTAACTTGTTCATTCGAAGCAATAACAATTTTCTGATTCGGCCAGATAATTAACCAGACATTTAGAAACATCAGGGTACCTAACACAGCGCCAACTGCTATATCCATTGATGCACCTGATCCGCGTATACCCAGCATTACCGCGCCAGACAAAAACGTGAACATTGCACCCCAGCGAAACCACCACAATGCCCTGGGCACAAGTTGCGTAAAAGCATCAACCTTTGAACTACCTTCAGCAACTTTAAAATACTCGCCCTGGATGAAATTAAAGTAGTACAATAGGCCGATCCAGGTAATCCCCGCCAAAAAATGCGCATACCGCGCCAAAAAATCTATGATATTTGCTTCCATTACGTAAGTTCCCCTAGTTTTATAATCTTTGTGAGTTTGTAGAATTAAGTTTTTGAGTTTTTATAGCTTTTGAATTTTTAGAATAGTAACAATCTACATGAGTTAATCCAAGACATCTCCAGCAATCAATAGTCCACTTTCGCCATTAATATGCCCCATAAAAAAAGGCCCCGCACTGCGAGGCCTTTTCTAGTTCCAAACTTACCAGCAACCTGTGCTAGCAAATGAGGGCCAGCATAGGCTACATCATGCCACCCATACCACCCATACCACCCATATCAGGCATACCACCTGGCATACCACCAGCCGCCGCCGCCGGATTGTCTTCCGGAGCATCGCTAATCATGGCCTCAGTGGTAATCATCATTCCCGCAACAGAAGCTGCAGCCTGCAATGCAGTACGCGTTACTTTAGCAGGGTCAAGAATACCCATTTTCAGCATATCGCCATACTCACCTGTTGCTGCATTATAACCCCCTGCACCAGACAGGTTTCGCACTTTATCCAGTACCACAAAACCATGTGCACCCGCATTATTAGCAATCTGAACCAGTGGAGCGGTCAGCGCCCGTAATGTCATAGCTATTCCAACGTCCTGATCTTCATTATCACCTTTCAATTCAGCAACCGTCTGCAGAGCCCGCACGAGAGCAACACCGCCACCAGGCACAACACCTTCTTCCACAGCTGCTCGAGTTGAATGCAGAGCATCTTCTACTCGGGCTTTCTTTTCTTTCATTTCGATTTCTGTGGCAGCACCAACTTTAATGACCGCAACACCACCAGCCAATTTGGCCAATCGTTCCTGTAACTTCTCTCGATCGTAGTCCGAGCTGGTATCTTCTATTTCGGCGCGAATTTGCTTGATACGTGCCTCAATGTCACCTCTAGCACCAGCACCATCCACGATGGTCGTATTTTCTTTTGAACTGGTAATACGCTTAGCTGTACCGAGGTCATCAAGCGTTGCACCTTCTAGTGTTAAGCCAACTTCTTCAGAAATTACCGTACCACCCGTCAAAACTGCAATATCCTGCAACATTGCTTTACGACGATCACCAAAACCAGGTGCCTTAGCTGCGGTTACTTTGACAATACCACGCATATTATTAACAACTAACGTAGCCAGCGCTTCGCCTTCAATATCTTCAGCAATCACCATAAGCGGCTTACCGGATTTTGCCACTGCTTCGAGAATGGGCAGCATATCGCGGATGTTAGAGATCTTTTTATCACAAATTAGCAGGTAAGGCTCATCCAACTCAGCAGCCATAGAATCCTGATTGTTTATGAAATAGGGAGAAAGATAACCGCGGTCAAACTGCATGCCTTCAACAACATCCAGCTCATTTTCAAGACCACTGCCTTCTTCCACAGTAATCACGCCTTCTTTACCTACTTTTTCCATAGATTCGGCAATGATATCACCAACAGCGGAATCACTATTGGCCGAGATTGTGCCAACCTGGGCAATCTCTTTAAAATCAGAACAAGGAGAAGACATATCTCCGATGGCTGCAACAATACTGGCAACAGCTTTGTCGATGCCACGCTTAAGATCCATGGGGTTCATGCCAGCTGCAACAGACTTCATACCTTCGGTTAACAGACTCTCCGCTAATACGGTTGCAGTGGTTGTGCCGTCACCAGCCTCATCAGAAGTTTGGCTGGCAACTTCCTTCACCATTTGTGCGCCCATGTTTTCAAATCGATCTTTCAGCTCGATTTCTTTCGCAACGGACACACCGTCCTTAGTAATAGTTGGTGCACCAAATGATTTATCCAACAGAACATTTCGTCCCTTTGGACCTAAAGTAATACTTACCGCTTTTGCTAGTACGTTCACGCCAGTGAGCATACGCTGGCGAGCGTCATCGCCAAAAAAAATGTCTTTCGCGCTCATCGCTAAATTTCCTCTTTAATGTATTGATAGCCGCTGAGGGCTCTTTACAAAAAGCCGCTGAGGGCTCTTCTTAAAAACCGCTGAGGGCTCTTCTTAAAAACCGCTGAGGGCTCTTCTTAAAAACCGCTGAGGGCTCCTTAAAAACCGCTGAGGGCTCTTAACCTTCAACCACGCCAAATATTTCGGTTTCAGACAGAATCAAAAGCTCTTCACCATCAAGCTTGACGGTACTTCCACCATATTGACCAAAAATAATTTTATCGCCAACTTTTACGTCAGGCGCTGTGAGATCACCATTGTCCTGGCGTTTCCCGGGGCCAACAGCAATAATTTCACCTTGAGACGGCTTCTCTGTCGCCGAATCAGGTAGAACGATACCACCAGCACTCTTTGTCTCTTCTTCGAGGCGGCGCACGACCACACGGTCGTGTAAGGGTCTAATTTTCATCAGGTATTATCTCCCATCCCTAATCTGTTAATTATAAAATATACGAATAAAATGCTGAACAGAGTAAACAATCTACCTTTAGCACTCTAACATCGAGAGTGCTAATAATATGCCTCTCGACAACTTTTACAAAGAAATTTATTGAATTTCCTGCTCTTTGGGATTCAAGCAGCCTACTTCAATGCTACTGTTGTGGAACTACCAATCCCTCAGAAGCCTGGTATATGGGGGCTAACAGCAATGTTTCAAGGTCGTTGCTCAAATTCACCCTCAATCGCCTGATCTTCACGTCCTTCTTCATAACGCTGACCATCAGAGCTATTTCCAGCAGTATTTGAATAAAAGCGCCCTGACCTGCCAGATGCAGTAGTGCTACCGGACGATTGCGTATAATAGGACGAGGCATCAAATTTGGACTTTATTCGATCAACCAGTTTTGCTCGTAAGATAGGCGTAAGCAGTAGAAAACCCACTGTATCGGTGACAAAACCTGGCGTTAACAACAGCGCTCCGGCAACAGCTAACAACAAGCCTTCTGCCATCTCTTGAGCTGGCATCTCTCCCACTTGCATCTTTTGCATGCCGCGCGCCAGCGTATTGAGTCCTTGCTGGCGTAGCAAAGTAATACCCAGAACCGCAGTCAGCATAACCAGTGCGATCGTAGGTAAAGTGCCAATTAGACTACCCGCACTAATGAGCACATAAATTTCAAGTAGAGGCGTTAGAAAAAATACCAAAAACCAGAGTTTCATACAATTATTCGCACTTTTATGGCGGGGCAACAGCTTGTACTCTGCACACTATACATCTCCCGCTAAAAGACAAGGCACGCCGAGCATATGCAAAAGGAAATTACTGACCGAGAGCGCATTTGGCATGTAATTAGCCTGATACCATCTGGTTCGGTAGCGACCTACGGGCAAATAGCCCAATTGGCCGAACTACCAGGACGCGCCCGGCTTGTCGGGCGCACGCTCTCACAGCTTCCGGCAGGAACGCGCCTGCCCTGGTTTCGCGTAATTAATGCGTCCGGCAGAATCTCACTACCACAAGGCTCTTCCTCCTATAAAAACCAAAAACATAAACTTTTAGATGAAGGCATTACCATAGTAAAGGGACGAATATCTCTAAACCAATATCAATGGCGGCCTGGATTGCCCACAACTGTCAAAATATAACATTTGCCTTCAAAACAGCTAAAGCAGGTCATCTAGCAGCTATTTCCACCACTATCTCCATCCCCGTTTATAGGCGCTACCCAATAAAGTAACACAAGGCCAGGTATCGCCAAAAAC
Source organism: Pseudomonadales bacterium (assembly GCA_019090385.1). Taxonomy (GTDB): domain Bacteria; phylum Pseudomonadota; class Gammaproteobacteria; order Pseudomonadales; family Azotimanducaceae; genus DC-out156. The sequence goes on from JAHRWB010000009.1 coordinate 6,200, forward strand.
GTGCACAAAACGAAGAAATCTGTCCACCCCAATCCTTCAGGCGGTAACCCTGCCCACAGCAAAGCCTCCAAAACACTTGCCCAAATCCCTCCTAACTCCTCGGCTTGGCCACCTTCTACTAGAATGCCTGTAATCGCATTTGCAAAAGTTCTGGGTAAAGCGGTCACTGAAGTAAATAAAGCTATCTGTGTCGCTGCCAATGCGGGTGTCGACTCTCTTGCAATAAATGCAATAAATGCAGCAGCGCCGAGGCCAACACCCAAGTATTCCATTCCGATAACCAAAGCCAGCACAACTGGATCCGCACCTGCCTCAGCCAGCACAGCAAACCCCAATATAGTGAGCATTTGAACAAGCCCAAATAGCCATAGCGCCCGATTAATGCCTATTTTTAGCATAAGCACACCACCAGCCAAGCCACCGAAAATCGCGGGCCACAGCGCTGCATTTTTTGCGATAAAACCTATCTCGCTCAAGCTGAAGCCTAAATCAATATAAAATGGTGTCGATAGAGCTGTCGCCATACTGTCACCAAGTTTGTAGCAAAACAAAAATGCCAGCACCAAAATCGCGCGTCTTATACCGCGCCGTTGAATAAACTCCTTAAAAGGATCAATTACTGCCCGTGCAAAACTGGGTGGAATATCCGGTGAAGAGATAGCCTCAGAGATCACAATAGTCATACCGATACCTACCAGCATAAAAGCGGCCACTATCTGAAAAACCAGATCCCAGGCAAAATGGTCTGCCAAAATCAACCCCAGGGAACCGGGAATGAGCCCCGCAACCCTATAGGCCTGAACATGAATCTGGTTTCCCAGGCCCAGCTCATGATCAGGAAGCAACTCCCGACGGTAGGCATCTAACACGATATCCTGGCTGGCACTAAAAAATGCCACAATGGCCGACAACCAAAGAATGCTCCGCAGCTCCGTTTCGGGTTGGAAAAAACCCAATATGCCCAAACTAACCAATAAGCCTATCTGACTCACCAATACCCACGATCTTCGCCGACCAAGTACAGGTAGGGAGTACCTGTCCAGCAACGGGGACCAAACAAATTTGAGTAAATAAGGAAGTTGAATAAGAGAGAAAAAACCAATTTCTTTCAAGCCAACATTTTCAGAGCGTAACCAGGCAGGAATAAGTTGAATAATAAAATAAAACGGTAAACCTGAACTAAAACCCGTAAACACACAAATAAGCATGCGCTGGTTCATGCTATTTTTAAGCGTTACCCACCAGGATTCATGGCTTTCTCCTCCCATCTGAGGGACACCAAACATACGTCTACGCTACCCGGCTAATCACGAAAATTAGTAAACTGTATCGGAATTTCAATATCAGCTTCCTTCAACATTGACATAACTGCCTGCAGATCATCTCTTTTTTTACCCGTTATCCGCACCTGCTCCCCTTGAATAGCACTTTGAACCTTTAATTTGCTGGACTTAATCAGTTTTACGATGTTACGGGCTACATCTTTCTCTATTCCTTCTATCAACCCAAAGGAGATACGCTTGGATTTACCCGATGCTTCAATTTCCCCTGGCGTCAAACAATTGGCATCAATCTTGTTTTTTGCCAACTTGGTTCTTAGCATTTCTTCCAACTGCTTGAGTTGAAAGTCTTCATCCGCATGTATCTGAATTTTTTGGTCCTTTAACTCAAAACCACAGTCCACTCCCCGGAAATCAAAGCGAGTCTCCAATTCCCGATTCGCCTGATCGACAGAATTACGAACTACTTGCAAATCAATCTCAGAAACTGCATCAAAAGATGGCATAATTAACTCCTTACTAATTAAAATGTACGTGATTTTCTACTAATTTTTATTAGAAGCTTTTTTTTGACCTTGGTTCACGTAATTGAAACCCAGCGGCTTGACAATACAAGCCCTGCCTTATAATTAAGCTTACTTAAAAAATCAGGACACTAGACTGTAACTAATATGTCGCACAAAGACGCCTCTATCCTGGTTGTTGACGACGCCAGGTTTTCAAGCGCTATTATTGCTAAAGCGTTGCGTTCTGGCGGCTTTAAAAACGTACGATTCACCAACAATCCTCTCCAGGCCCTACGCTCACTTGAAAAGATGCCAGCGCAGATCCTCATTGCTGACTGGCTTATGCCTACAATGAACGGTTTAGATTTAACTCGCAAAGTTAAAAAACTGGATGAAGCAAACGACCGCTTTACCTACGTTATTCTCCTATCAGCACGAGATGACACCGAAGACATGGTCAAAGCGCTCAGTATTGGCGCTGACGATTTTTTAAACAAGGCAAATATTCGCTCACTACTGCTGGAGCGTATTTTAATAGCAGAAAAAATCGTAACGCGTGAAATTGAATTATTACAAGCGAATAAGCTGCTTAGAAGAAAGATCCGAGATCTGACGACCACAGATATTGTCGACCCGGTAACCGGTTTAGGCAACCTGAAATTTACGCTAAAACAAATTGAAAGTGCTACTTCTCAAGCAGATTCACGGGGTGGTGCTGCCTGCCTTCTTCTCGTTGGCATTAACAACCTCGACGTAATCCGGCAGCAATATAGCGAAACAGCAATTGATGAACTTATTACCGGGATTAGCTCAAAACTCCGACATTTGGTACGCCCACTAGACGTGCTTACCCGCCCAGAAGCCAACATGTTTGCAGTAACTATGCTGCAGCCCGATATGCAACAGTTTAGTTCCCGGAGCTTTAGAAGAGTCTTCGACAATTTATATATGCACTCATTTAAAACAAGTGAGGGCTTTATTCCCGTGGTTGTTGGAGTCAGCCTGAGTGCTGCAGATTCCGAAACCGGCTTACCTGGTGCAAAACAGTTTATGCAATTTGCCTACGACTCATTATTACAATCCTACGAATCTGGCATTATATCCGTTTCAAGATACCATACAAACGAGTCTCACCCGACAACCATTACACCAGAAACAATTCACACGCACAGCGACCAGCTAAAACACTAGCCTACGCTCACTGTGCAAATCTCAAGACCGGGTTTAGGCAATTTTGGAGCACTACATCAATCCCTGACGAAAATCACTCAAGACACTGCATAGATAGCTTGTAAAGCGACCAGCTTCCGCACCGTTTATAGCTCTATGATCATAACTAAAAGATACCGGTAGCATTTTACGTGGAACAAAATTTTCACCATCCCACTGCGGTTTCACCTGAAGCCGTGATACACCCAAAATCCCTACTTCCGGGGCGTTAACAATGGGTGTAAAACTCGTCCCTCCTAAAGAGCCAAGGCTAGATATAGTAAAACTTGCACCCTGCATATCGGAAGCCAGCAGTTTGCTTGTACGCGCTTTTTCAGACAACTCCAGGACCTCGCTGGCAATCTCCCAAATACCTTTTTTGTCGACTTGTTTCACCACTGGCACAACAAGACCGTTAGGAGTATCCACCGCCATCCCAATATTGTAATAATGCTTAAGTATAAAATTTTCACCATTTGCATCCAACGATGCATTAACGATAGGCACTTCCTTTAAAGCAAAATAGCTCGCTTTAATCAAAAATGCTAAAGGGGTAAGACGGATATCTCTTTTTTTTGCCTCTGCCGACAGACCTTTGCGGAAGGCCTCCAAATCGCTAACATCGGCCTCATCATTTTGAGTTACGTGTGGAATATTCAACCAACTTCGGTGTAGATTTGCAGCGCCCCGTTTGCGAATTCGAGACAACGCTACAATTTCGGTCCCACCAAATTTAGAAAAGTCTATTGTCGGGATCACTGGAATACCCGTGCCAGCACTTTCGCCTGACTTTTTAGCTGCTAACGCAGATTTAACATAGGCCTGTACATCGTCCTTAGTAATACGACCACCAGCACCTGTGCCAGCCACCTCATTAAGGCTAACACCCATCTCACGCGAAAGCTTACGCACAGCCGGACCAGCATATACTTTGTTTTTACTGGAACTCTCGCCGGGTACGGTTGAAGAATCTTGAGCAGAATTTCTATTAATTGGTTCAACCAAATTTGTGTTTCTGGAATCAGAGTCAGCTGCATCGGCCTGCTTTGTGCTTACTTTTTCTGGCGCGATAACTTCATTGACCGTATTGTTTTTTGCCCCGCTATCGCTATCACTATCACTATCACTATCACTATCACCCGCCATGGTAGAAGCAATTTTCAGTAACACAGTGCCTTCTTCAACTTCTGTGCCTTCCTGCACCAGTATTTCTTTGACTATCCCCGCATACGGTGAAGGTACTTCCATGCTGGCTTTATCCGATTCAATAACAATAAGCAGATCATCTACTGCTACTGAATCTCCAGGCTCAACCAACAACTCTATTACAACTACCTCCTGTGCATCACCAATATCCGGAACGCTCACAACCTCCAGACTGGGGCTGTATTCGTCGGAGTTGTTGTTCTCACTCACTGCCGCAACGGCTGCTTCCGGACGCTCTAAAGATTCTGAGAGTACGGACGGGACAGCATTCTCTCCCTTCTCCACTGACCGTGTTTCCAAAACGCCAGTTGATGCCAAGTCAGACACCTCCAGCAACGCAATTATCGATCCACAAGTTACAGAATCGCCAATCTGCAATTCAATTTTATTTACTCGACCAGCTAACGTGGATGGAACTTCCATGGTGGCTTTGTCAGACTCGATAACAATTAGGATATCATCAACTGCAATTTCATCGCCCGGCCCCACACATAATTCGATAACTTCTACATCTTCAGCATCCCCAATATCCGGAATCAGTACTTTTTGCATACTCATCATCTAACTCCAGCACACTCGGCCATTTACATATAGCTTGTATCGATCAATTGTCATACTTTTCTGGGATTGGGTTTTTCTGCATCAATCGCCAAATCCCCAATCGCCTTTTCAACAACGCTCGAAGCAATAATCTGACGCTCAGCCAGTTCACCCAATGCAGCAATAGCTACAAACTTTCTGTCTACTTCAAAAAACTCCCGGAGCTTCTCTCGCGTATCACTTCGGCCATACCCATCGGTACCCAGAACCTTGTACGATCCAGCCACAAATTTACGAATTTGGTCCGCATACAAGCGCACATAATCAGTAGAAGCTATAACAGGCGCTTCGCTATCGCCCAGGCATTCACTCACATAGGCTTTGCGTGGCGTTTGACCAGGGTGTAGCATATTCCAACGCTCTACGTCGTTACCGTCCCGGTACAACTCATTAAAGCTGGTAACGCTCCACACTTCAGAAGACACACCATAATCTTTGTATAGCATTTCAGCGGCAGCCAGCACTTCCCGCAAAATGGTCCCGCAGCCTAACAATTTTACAAGCTTCTTCTTACTTTTTCCTTTTCGCTGCAGGAGATACATACCCCTGACGATCCCCTCCTCACATCCGGCTGGCATATCCGGATGCACATAATTTTCATTCATAAGGGTTAGATAAAAGAAAACACTATCCTGTTTGACATACATTCTCTCGAGCCCATGATGAATAATCACAGCGACTTCATAGGAATAGGTCGGATCGTAGCTAACGCAATTAGGTATAGTACTGGCCAAAATATGACTATGACCATCCTGGTGCTGTAAACCTTCGCCATTAAGCGTTGTGCGCCCAGCAGTACCACCCAGTAAAAAACCCCGCGCCTGCATATCACCCGCGGCCCAGGCCAGATCACCAACCCGCTGAAAACCAAACATAGAGTAATAAATATAAAAGGGAATTAGCGTATATTGGTTCGACGCATAGGACGTCGCTGCCGCTATCCACGCTGAAAAAGCACCGGCCTCGTTAATACCCTCTTCTAAAACCTGCCCGTCTTTGGATTCGCGATAAGCTGCAATCTCCCCGGAATCTTCGGGCTCATATAGTTGGCCCTGGGAAGAATAAATACCCAACTGGCGAAACATACCCTCCATACCGAAAGTACGTGCTTCATCCGGAACGATAGGTACAATTCGTTTACCCACAGACTTATCTCGTACCAGAGCCGAAAGCATACGCACGAAGGCCATAGTGGTTGAAATTTCTCGCTTTGCGGTGCCTTTTAGCTGCGCTGCAAACAGTTCCAGATCTGGTATTTGCAGGTGACTTGCATCCACTATCCGCTGTGGTATTGGACCACCTAGAGACTCGCGACGCTTACGCATATAAACCATTTCGGGGCTATCCGAATCCGGTCGATAGTAGGGTACGGATTCCAGTTGCCTATCCGTTAGCGGAATAGAAAAACGGTCTCTGAAATGCTTAAGACCTTCAAGTTTGAGCTTTTTAACTTGATGTGTATCATTCTCGGCTTCACCCCCTTCTCCCAAGCCATAACCCTTAACGGTTTTCGCAAGTATCACCGTAGGTTGGCCGGTATGATTAACAGCCCGATGATAAGCTGCGTACATTTTAAAAGGGTCATGGCCACCGCGATTCAGCCGCAGAATATCATCGTCCGACATATCTTCCACAAGCTTTAATAATTCGGGATATTTACCAAAAAAATGCGCCCGAGTATAAGCTCCACCCTTAGCTTTGTAGTTTTGATACTCTCCGTCAACGGTTTCATTCATACGCTGCTGGAGCAAACCCGTTTTATCCTTGGCCAGCAGGGGATCCCATAATCGTCCCCACACCACTTTTATCACATTCCATCCCGCACCTCGGAAGTTTCCTTCCAGCTCCTGAATGACTTTTCCATTGCCACGCACAGGTCCATCCAAACGCTGCAAGTTACAATTGACAACAAAAATCAAGTTATCCAGATTCTCACGACCGGCCAATGCCAGAGCACCCAAGGACTCGGGTTCATCACACTCCCCATCCCCAAGAAAAGCGTAGACTTTTCTTCCATTCATGGGCACCAAGCCACGACTATCAAGGTATTTCATGACATGTGCCTGATAAATTGCCTGCAGCGGCCCCAAACCCATAGATACTGTTGGAAACTGCCAATAATCCGGCATTAACCAGGGGTGCGGATAAGAGGTAAGCCCCTCACCATCGACGTCCCGCCGAAAATTATCCAACTGGGATTCATCGAAGCGTTGCTCCAAAAAGCTGCGAGCATAAACACCAGGAGCAACATGGCCCTGAAAATAAATTAGATCCCCCGCATTATCTGCTGACGCCCCCTTAAAAAAATAATTGAAGCCAACATCATATAAGGTCGCAGAGGAGGAAAAACTGGATATATGCCCTCCCAGTTCACCATCTTCCAAATTCGCTCGCATCACCATGGCCAAAGCATTCCAGCGAATCAAAGAGCGGATACGACGCTCCATAAAAAGATCCCCTGGCATGGGCACTTCATCAGAAACAGGAATGGTATTTCTGTAAGGCGTAGTAATAGTATAAGGCAGCTGCGCACCGGTAAGGGTGAGCCTGGAAGATAAACGCTCTAAAAGAAAATTCGCACGTTCAATGCCATCCTGATCCAGCACATTTTCCAGAGACTCCATCCATTCAAGAGTCTCGTCAGGATTTATATCGCTTTTATCCCTTGTATCCGTCAATAGATAATCCTTATATCCCAGATCCTACACGATAGCTCAATCAGTCCATTTCTTATTATAGCTACGAACCGGATTTATGCTGCAGCATCAGATTCAAATGACCGTGCCTTCAATTACGTGCTTGGCTCTACGTAAATCACACAGTTCTCAGATCATAACACAGTCATACCATAGACAATTCAAAATGGTAGACATCTTGTGCTCAGATACTGGATAAAAAGCGGCCCCAATCAAAATATTTACCGGGATCAGTTTTACGTTCGGGCGCAATCTCCTGGTGCCCGACGATATGTGATCTGACTATTCTCGGATAACGCTTGAAAAGCGCAGCCACTACCTCTGCCAATACCTCATATTGCACAGTTTCATAAGCTTGGGAATCAGTACCCTGCAACTCAATGCCTATGGAAAAATCATTACAGCCATGCCTGCCGTTCCATACACTAATCCCGGCATGCCAAGCGCGTTTGTCAAAGGCGACATACTGAAAAATACGGCCATCCCGACAAATTAACAAATGCGGTGAAACGCGTACATCCTCGAGTTCTGCCAAACAGGGATGCAGAGAGCAATCCAGAACATTGCAAAACAATGCATCAATAAAGTCTGTCCGAACATCCCCAACAGGCAAGGTAATATTATGCAATACCAGCAAACTAATATCTGCAATATCTGGCCGCAGATCAAAATTTGGAGAACCTTTTTGCTCTGCCACGTCTAGCTGATGAGTATCGTTGACGTACAATGTTTCCAACCGTGTTATCTTGTCCACCTGAATACCACATTATAAACATCTGAGTACCTACTGTGTTAACCGATACCCATTATCTATCACCCATTATAGAAAATAATGTTAATGCCGCATTGATGGAAGATCTTCAGCCCCCATCTGACTACACAATTGTTGCTGACCTGGGAAAAAATCCAGAAAAAGTAAAACTGCCGCTGGAAAAGGACATTACTGCCGCACTCGTGCCAGGCGGCGAATTAGCCAGCGCACAGGTAATATGTCGAGAACCCGCTATATTTTGTGGTCGCCTGTGGGCCAATGAAACTGCCCGACAGGTAGATAAGCGTTTGCAACTACACTGGCAAGTGGAGGATGGGGCATCCGTTGAAAAAAATGCAGTTTTAGTATTAATTGAGGGCAGTGCAAAGAGCATTCTCACCATGGAACGTACGATGCTGAACTTCGTCCAACTCCTTTCCGGTACTGCTACTCGAGCAGGTTTTTATGCGAGCCTTATCGCTCATACCCAGGCTACCATACTGGATACGCGTAAAACTGTACCTGGTTTGCGGCATGCACAGAAATACGCTGTAAAATGCGGTGGTGCCCAAAACCACCGAATGGGCCTTTATGACGCCTTTTTAATCAAAGAAAACCATATACAAGCAGCAGGGGGTATTGCCCAGGTGATTGCTGCCGCTAAAAAATTAGCACCCGATTTGCCTATAGAAATCGAGGTAGAAGAAACTGAGCAATTGGTCACGGCAATCGAATCAGGCGCCGATATTGTAATGCTTGATAATTTCAGCCTCAGTAAACTCAAAACAGCCGTCTCGTTAAATCAGGGCAATGTAAAGCTGGAGGCATCCGGTGGTATTACTGAGCACTCCATCGTGCAAATAGCGGAAACCGGCGTGGACTATATTTCAATTGGAGAGTTAACCAAAAATATTATGCCGCTGGACCTCTCCCTACTGTTTACCTAACTTGCACTTATTTAGATACCTCACTGAACTCATCGACCAAGTATTGATAAAACACCATGACAAAATTTAGAGCATTCCTCATCCACTTTGGACTCAGCTTCATTATATTCCTGGCGCTGGCCTATCTATTATGGTTTGTCTGGTTTCCAGATTTCTTTTTTGAAACCGATGGTGGCTGGCAAGGTATGCGAATCATTATTGGCGTAGATCTGGTATTGGGGCCACTACTCACCTTAATCGTATTCAAAAAAGGCAAACCCGGCCTACTATTCGACCTCACGGTAATTGGCCTCGTACAATGCCTCTGCCTGGTGTATGGCACCTGGCTTATTTATACCCAACGGCCTATTGCCATGGTCTATGTTGATGGGCACTTTTTTAGTATGAATGCAAATGCTTATAAAGACGCCAATACACCTATTCCAGACCTTGATACATTCCCGGGCAAATATCCAAAATGGGTACAGGTTGAACTTCCGGAAGATAAAGTCGAAAGCGGTATCATTCAATCCGATACCTTCCGAGCTGGAACACCCATGCGCGCAGCCACTGCATACTACAAACCCTTCAATGCCGATGCGGTATTTTTAACTCAGAGCAGGGATATCCGGGAAATTAAGCACCGAGATGCAGAAACGCAATATTTACCGGGCTGGTTAGAAAAACACCAGGGCCAGTCAGACGATTTTCTCTTTTACCCCTTTGGCGCAAGATACGAATATCTTTATATCGGGTTCGATAAAACCGGTAAGAAGATAGACATACTGCCAGTAGAAGGACCTATATAATGGTACCCGTTTTATATTGTCATTGTAAAAACAGAGACCAACGAGGTATAAAAAAACCGCCTATACTAAAACCAGGGTGTATGAATAACCACTTCGACTGGCTCCAATCGACTGCGTAAATTTTCCAGCTCAGCCAAATAATCCCTATCTTCATTTTTCTGCGCACTCGTCAACAATATATCAAAGTAGCGCTGATAAGAGATTTTATCCCGACGTTTAAGTAATTCAAACCAGGGAGATACTTTATTTCTGAGCAATTTAACGCCCTGTTCCGGGATACCCAGTGCGTTATACAAATCCAGCAAATAGTCAATGGCGGGAATATTAATCGGGTCTAGTTCAGTCGCCTTATGCAGAAAAGCTTCCATTTGCTGAAGTGGATTGCCCCGGATATAGGCCACCTGGAAACTTTCCAAATGCCGGGCCATTTCAATATAAACAGCAGGATTAAGGGGATCAGCCAGTTGTGCCTGCGAAAGTTTTTCGAAAGCCGCGATACGCTTCTCAGAATTACCTGGATCCCGCACAGCAAAACGGTTCAGCAAAATCGCTTCTCCCAGGTAAGGAACACTGCGGTTATCGTTCAAAGTCTGTGCCAGCCTTGCAAACTTGAGCACTTTTTCTTCATCGGAGCGCATATGCTTTACCCAAAATACACTTCTCTGATCCATAAATACACCCAGGACACTGGCATCCAACAACAAAAACAACCATGCACAAGCACCAAATAACAGCCCGCCCCAATACATGGCAATGGTAAGCCTGTGGTCAGCGCCTTGTTTTTTAACTGCTTGCGCCACTATAGATTCTCCATTGGTTTCACGACCGGAACCCAACAGAAATGCACATGCGATACCCATCATTATCATCAAAGGCAGACTGTAAAAAACAAAATTAATCAAGGCATGTCCGCATGCTGCCCCTACTGCCATGCCATAGCCTAGCCTGCGAAAATCCTCCACCGAGGTATTTTGTCTGAACAACCTGGTGCAAGTAAAACCAACCCCGCCAACAAAAACCAGTAAACAGGCAAGCAGGGGTAATCCACCTTCGACCAATACCTGCACATAATCATTGTGGACAAACAAACCTGCGGTGCCCTGTTCTTGCAAAGAACGATAAGAAGGATACAACATCCCAAAACCCAATAATCCCGTTCCACCCCAAGGGTAATCCAAAAACATTTGTCTGGCAGACTCAAGCATCAATAATCTGATTTCCAGGCCCGACTCCACACTAGCCTGTCCAGTGCCTTCATTAAGCACTGACTCTCCCAGATTACCTATCAAACTGATTCCCAAAATAAAAATAAAAATATGGGGTAAAACACTAAGCAACCTGCATCGATGCGCAATACCAAAATAGATCCATACCAATAGTGCAATCCCTGTTAGATAGACCCCCATTCGAGATTGGGTGGCAAACATTGCACAAAGCAAAGTAAAACTGAGATAATATCCAGCAATTCGTCCCCATTTTGATTGCATAACCAGGCTGTTCTCATTGGTGAGCATCCAATGAACAAATGGAATCCAGGTCAAATACATTAAAGTCGCATAGTTATTGGGGTCCATAAGGGGCATATGGGCACGCTCACCATAAAGGAAAAAGCGAACAACGGAATAGAGCGCCATCATTGCCACCAAGGACAGTATGCTTGCCTTCAAGATCTGCCCGCCACGATCCATAGCACAAATACTACTGGCTAACAAAAAAACCAGAGGCAGCGAAGCAAAAACCCAGCTCATCGGGTAACTGGTTTCCCGGTTGATGCTAAATACATAAAGAATGCAAATTAGCAAAAGCACGACAAATGCTAGCAAAGAAGACTTGGGGTTTTCTACAATCGCACTGACTACGATATTATGGCCCGCGACAAGAAAAGAGATTAGCAAACCTGCCATAGCCGCCAAAAAAATAACCAGATTAGCACCCGCTCCTGAAAACAAAAAAGAGCTAATTAGGGCACCTATAAGTAAGGCAACACAGCTTGATATTTTAATATTGGACTGCAATGAATATCCTATTTCTAATTGCAATATGGAGTCTGAATTATTAGATGAAAATGGTGCCGGAACGGAGATTCGAACTCCGGACCCCATCATTACGAATTCTAATCAAACGAATTAACCAAAATTTACCAAAATTACCCTTCACTACCAAACCCTTATTACATATGGCCTACAAGAACATTTAGGTTAATCTTGATTACCGAAATTTAATGAAGTTTACTGTATCGGGTAGCACCACGGTAGCACCAGAATCAAAATGCCAGAAAAAATCAACTTCACGATTGCCAATTTAAACAGCCTTCAAGCGCCTATTATAACAAACCGTGCCTATTATTATGATACGCAGGTCAATGGACTTTGCGTATCAATTACCAAAACGGGCACAAAGAGCTTTTTGGTCTACAGAAAACTCAAAGGCAAGCCCATCAGAGTCACCCTGGGCCGCTTTCCGGACATGAAGATAGAACAGGCACGCAGACAAGCGAAGAAAACTATTTCCGATTTGGCACAGGGGATTAACCCCATTGCAGAAAAGAGGGCAGCGTTGGTTGCGGGTATCACCCTGAGTGAAGTATTTGGCGATTACATGCAAATGCGCGAACAAAAACTTAGCGCCAACACGATATCAAGCTACAACACTATGATGAGGAAGTACTTTGCAGATTGGGCTTCTATGCCACTCTCAACAATTACCCGGGACAAAGTTCAAGCCCGACATAAAAAAATAAGTGATTCCTCAACTACAGTGGCCAATAAAGCCATGCGATTGTTACGTGCATTATTTAATTTTGCCAATGGTAAATATGAAAATGCTGATGGTGCTACGCTTTTTCCCGATAACCCTGTATCTCGACTTACGCACCTACGCGCTTGGAACAAGGAAACACGCAGAAACAACCGTATCAAAGACAGTGAGTTTCACGACTGGCTTGAGGCGGCGCAAAAATTATCGGCCAGCAATGATGCATTTGAGCGCACTGCTGGCGATTACTTTCAGTTCATATTGTTTAACGGATTGCGAAGACGGGAGGCGGCAGGATTGCTTATAGCAGATGTGGATCTGATAGAAAAAACATTCACCGTTAGAAAAACCAAAAATGGACTGGACTTAACGTTACCACTGTCTGATCGCTCTCTGGAAATTCTACAGACGCGTATTAGCCATTCCGAAGGAGATTATGTTTTCCCTGGACCTGACCCGGCAAAACCAATTAATGACCCCAGAAGAGCCCTCAATAAGATGCGCGAACAATCTGGAATTCAGTTCAACCTTCACGACTTACGGCGCACCTTCATTACAGTAGCTGAGTCATTAGACATTTCCATGTATGCCGTTAAAAGATTGGTTAATCACAGTTCCAGTGGGGATGTTACAGCTGGATATGTGGTTTGGGACCCAGAGAGGTTAAGAGCACCCATGCAAAGAATTACGGATCACATACTCAACTTGGCAAATACAAAAACAAACAGGGAGCCACTATGTTAGGGAGCGTTACCGACTACCTCAGTATCTGGGAAATCGCACATCGATGGTACGACCATGATCCAAACTTGTTTGACGAAAAAAATATTCCACTCGATACACAAGACCTCATCCGACTAATTACAAAAATGGTTTTCAACCATAGACTGGGAATTACCACACGCGAAGGTTACCCAGTAAAAGGTCTTAAGTACTCTATGCCAGAATTTGAAGATTTTGAATGGCGCAACGTACATCCTAATACCATAGAGATATCCAGCGAAGATTTAATCTATGAACAAAAGTTAACCGAATACCACATCAAGAAAGAAGAAGTTTGCCAGGAGCACGATGCCTATACTGCAAATTTTTTCGAGTGCTACCAACATAGGAAATACGATAAGGTAAATCTAAGTGATGTATACCTTACACGAGATGAAATCAGGGACTTTTGCCTAATTTGTAGCTTGCCATTACCGGCATTTTGGTTTGTCGATGAAGAGTGCAACAAATTTCAAAACACTCTTGATCAGGATAAACCTAAAGGGAAAAACCAAGAGTTTAAGGCTGGTCAATTCCCAACACCTACATGGAAACGGCTTGCTAATGCCGCCCAGGAAACCCACAAAAAATTTTGGGGCCAGTTTAATCCAAAAGATCGCAGAAAATCCTCTAACAGAGAAGAGATTGAAGCCTACCTCCAAGAAACGTTTAACCTGAACGGACAAGAAGCCAGGATAATTCAAAGTGCAATTCGGGACCAAAGCACCAAATATGGAGGAACCAAAGCGAAAAAAATTGAATATTAATTATCTTTAATATTCAAGCACTTACCTAACTACCAAACGTAGGAGACGTTAACGTCTCCTACGTTACTACCTTTCAAACAACATTTTTATCTTTTCTAATTCTATTCGCTGGGCGCAGATGCACCCAGCCTAATCAC